>DASVCM010000148.1:0-12181 GCA_036381635.1 Lacipirellula sp. | reverse complement strand
TAACCCGACTGGGGGGTACCCGGCAGTTTTGGGCTTGGAATAATTTCGGGCGTTGTGGTAAGGATGGGGGAGAGCCTCTCCAGAGGCTCGTTTGGGAAGAAGCTCGCGCGCCCGCAGGACGCCGCGCGTGGAGCAGGGTCGACGCAAAGCCAGCTTTTCGTTTGGCTTCGCTCGGCTGGACGTCCGCTCGACGTCCGGCCAAAAGCGTCGGCGATCCCTTTGCCGCTCAAGCGGCCTTATCGTCGAGAGCCAGCTCTCGACATGTACATGGCTCAAGATGCGTCATCTCCTTATCTCCACGTAAAGCAAGGTCGAACGTTTTAGCTCACGCGTTGTTTCGAGACGGAACAGCTCGACAACGCTTCTGCACTTCCCTGCTCGCGGCGGAAGACGCAGCTACGGAACAAAGAGGAAGACTATGTTTGGCAGGCGCCATTCGAAGGCGGTACGGCCAGCGGCCAGCCGTCTGGGATTTGAATCGTTAGAGCCGCGCGTCGTGATGTCGGCGTCGAGCCCTCTGGCCGAGCCGTTGGACCTGGTCGAAACGGCGATCGTGGCGCCCAGCTCGATTGTTGAAGTACAGGCGACCTATGCTGCGAACCTTTCGACGGAGCAGTGGGTTCAGTCGCTTTACTATTGGCAGTTCAACTTGCTGCTGCCCGAGCATGTGCCCTATCTGACGGCGGGCCAAGTCGCATCGATTCCTAACCCGACCTACTTCGCTGCGATGCAGCCGGCGTCGCGGGCCGCGCTGAACGCGACGCAGGTGCGCGCGCTGAACGTTGCGGCGACGCATATCGATTTGTTGGCGCCGGAGCAGGTGAGCTGGTTGACGGTTTCGCAGATTCAATCACTGCATCAACTCGATTTTGACGAGCTTCACCCGAATCAGATCCCGCTTTTAACGACCTCGCAGATTGCATCGATACCAAGCTCGGGATACCTGAGCTCGTGGTCGCCGGAAGCGAGAGCGGCGCTGACGATGCCGCAGGTGCAATCGCTCAACATCGAATCGATCACGATCGATAATCTGACGCCTGTGCAGATCGGGTGGCTGACCGCGGCGCAAGTCCGCGAGACCCGATTCTATGAATTCTATCGGCTCCACGCGCACCAGACGCCGTGGCTGACAACGGCGCAGATCGCCTCGATTCCTCAGGCAGGTTACTTCACCTCCTGGTCCGCGCCGGCCCGCGCCGCATTGACGATGCCGCAAGTTCAGTCCCTGAATGTAGTCGAGATTGGCATCGGCGCCCTTACGAGCGAGCAGATGAGTTGGCTGACGCCCGCGCAGGTTCGCGGGGTCAAGTACTATGAGTTTGCGCTGTTGAGTCCCGCACAAGTTCCCTGGCTGACTACAGGGCAGATCGCGTCCCTCCCCTCGGAGAATTACCTGGCGGGCTGGTCGGCCGCGGCGCGCGCGGCGTTGACCGTATCGCAAGTGCAGTCGCTTGACATCGCGAAGGTCGGGATCGACCTGTTGACCAGCCAACAAATCGGGTGGCTGACGCCGGCGCAGGTTCGGACGATCGACATTCCGAAGTTCGGCATTGGTCGGCTGCCGAGCCTGCAACTCGACTGGTTGACGCCGGGCCAGATCCAGCAGGTAGCGCCGTCCCAATTCAATCTGCTTCATGCGTGGCAGATTCCGTCGCTAAGCCTGGCGCAAATCGGTTGGCTGCAATCCGGCAACTTCGCGGGCTGGTCGCCGCAAGCACGTGCGGCATTGACGCAGGCGCAGGTACAGGCAATCAACCTGGATACGTTCGAAATTCAGTACTTCAGCAGTACGCAAATTAGCTGGCTAAGCGCTGCACAAGTACAGAAAGTGCGGTTCTATGAGTTCCATTTGCTGCAGCCCGCGCAGATTCCATTGCTGACGGCTGCGCAAATCAAGTCGATCACCCACAATGGTTACCTCGCATCGTGGTCGGCGGCCGCACGGGCGGCGTTGACGGCTCCGCAAGTTCAGTTGTTCGACATGAGCATCTTCCGAGCGGCTCATTTCACTTCGCAGCAGATCGGCTGGCTGACTCCGATCCAGATTCGCGCCTTGCGTTTCTATGATTTTTCCCTGCTTCATTCTGGCCAGATTCAGTACTTGACGACTGGCCAGATCGCATCAATTCCCCAATGGGGCTATATCGCCTCATGGTCGGCGAGCGCTAGAGCGGCGCTATCGGCCCAGCAGGTGCAATCGCTCAATATTGGGAACTACCTTGCGATTGAGTATCTCACTGATCAACAGATCAGTTGGCTCAGTAACTCCCAAGTTCAAAGCCTGAAGTATTACCAGTTTTACCGGCTAAAGCCGTCTCAGGTTCCGCTTCTGACCACCGCCCAGCTTAGTGGCATCCCTAACGGCTACTTTCTTTATTATCTCCCAGGGGAATTTCAAACGGCGTTGACGCGGCAGCAGATCCTGAGTTTGCCGCTGGAGAAATGGACTGAGTACACTCAGCAGATTATCGATCCACCCAATGATTATCATCCCGCCGAGCATATGCCGATCGGGCCCGATGGACTGCCAACCAGCCCGCATATGATGGCGGAGACCGAGCACGTGTTCGCTCTGGTTCCGCTGCAGGCGGCGACGCATGTGACGGTGGCGAGCGGCAACTGGTCGAATCCGGCCATTTGGCGAAATGGCGCGGTTCCCTCGGCGGGGGCGAAGGTCGTCGTTGCGGCTGGCACGAGCGTGCAGTTCGACGCCGTTATGAATACGGCCATTCATACGCTGCGGATTGACGGTACGCTGAGCTTCGCCGTCGACCGGAACACACAGCTGAAAGCGGATACGATTGTCGTTTACACGACGGGGAAACTGCACATCGGGACGGAGGCCAATCCGATTCGCGACGCCTTCACGGCGAGAATCCTGATTGCTGATACGGGCCCAATCAATACGGCGTGGGATCCCTATCTGCTGAGCCGGGGGCTGATCAGCCGCGGCGAAGTTCGCATGCACGGTAAGACCGTCACGCCCTACGTCTCGCTTGCGGTGGATCCCATGGCCGGCGCGACGCAGCTTTATTTGAGTCAAACGCCGACTAATTGGCGCGCTGGGGATCGGATTGTGATCACCGGCACCAACGCGAACGTCAACGGCTTCCACTCCGAGGAGCGGACGATCCGAGCGATCAATGGAACGACGGTTACGATTGACGCGCTAAGATTCAACCACGACGCGCCTGAGGGCTATGGAGCCAAGGTCCATGTGGCGAACCTGACTCGCAACATCGTGCTGGCTGCGGAGGATTCCTCGGTAATCGCCGAACGGCCGCACGTCATGTTCTTCCAGAATCCAAACGTCGTCGTCAGGAACGTGGCGGTCGAAGGATTCGGGCGCACGGACAAGAGCGTCGCCGTTACCGATCCCCAGGTCGTCAATGGCGTGCTGCAGCCGGGCACCGGCGCGAATCCGCGAGCTCGCTATGCGATCCATTTCCACCATACTGGAGTGCATCCGGACTATGCACCAGCCAATGTGAGCGGGAGCGTGGTCATCGGCAGCCCGGGCTGGGGGTTCGTGAATCACAACAGCAACGTCAACTTTGACGACAATGTGGCTTACGGCGTATACGGCGCTTCGTTCGCTTCGGAAAATGGCAATGAAATCGGCGCCATGCGGCGGAACCTGTCTATCAACGCGGAGGGATCGCGCGAGGCGTTTGAAGCGAGACATGAAATTCACGACTTCGGTATCAACGGCAATGGATTCTGGCTGCAAGGGCCAGGCGTCGAACTGGTCGGCAACATCTCGGCCGGGAGCCGGGGCGTTGGATTTGTGATCTACACTGCCACCAGGGTGGCGATGTTCGACGCGGCAAATCTCGACGATCCAAGCTTGGCGGCGGGCCAAACGGTCGTGCCCGTGGGAAGCATCCCCATCCGCCGTTTTGAGGGTAACGTCGGCTACACGGCGCCGGTCGCCTTGCAGGTATGGCGGCACATGTTTGGCATGACTGACGCCGAAGGAGTCATCGACAACTTCTTCGCGTGGAACATTAGCGGCGGCATCGACATCCGCTATAGCAGCCATCTTAGGATTCGCAATACGACGATCGTTGGTGATTTGGAGAACTACACCGGCGTAGGGATTGGAACGATTACGACGCACGACGTCATCTTCGAGAACGTCCGCGCCGAGGGATTTCATGTCGGAATCCAGTTGCCTCCTCGTCGAGGCACGGTCGTGATTGGCGGACGATTTGCGGCTGTGCGGGCGTTGTACATCGAGAAAGGGCACGACGATATCCGCTCTGTAGTCATCCAAAGCCCTGAGTTCGTGGACTTGACCACTGCTCAATTGCGAGGCCAATTGCAATACGACGTTTACATGAACGCGGAGAAGAGCTTCGCGGAAAAGAGTACCGGTGACATCGAGTTCTTTACCGAGGATGTCATTTACTATGTGCCCAGCGGCGGCGCCGCAGTGCGGCTTTACTACGCGGAGCAGCAGCCAAGCTACGTGCCGTTCCCCAGAGCCTTGGCGATGGGCTTCGTCCCGCCTGAATACCTCGATAAGACGAACCAGCAACTGATGAGCGAATTTGGCGTGGCCTTTAACGCCAGGCTGATTTCAACGTCGGCGCCGACGAATCTGCGAATTCGAGGCTTTCCCGCGTCGTTACTCGTAGACGGTTGAGACGACGCGTGCCTTAGGGGCGGCTTGCCGTGCGAACCGCCAAGGCGCCGGTGCGCCGTTCCCCGTCTTTCCGCGGCGCCGCGAGGAGGCGATGTCGCCGAAGCCCGCGAAAATGCTGGACCAATCCGAGGGGCTTGCTTAAATAAGATGCTGGAGGAGTTTCATCAAGAGCTTTTTCTCTCTGGCGTTTACAAGGGGCGGTCGCCGGGGCGCGGGACGAACGTCTGGCGCCGCAAGCTGATACTCTTCCTCGGAGATCGGGAACCTTGAGACGACATCGCGCGGGTCTAGCCGGTCGACGTTTATTGCCTGTCGCGGTCCTTTTGGGCATTGCCGGATGCCCCATTGCGGCGGCCGTCGCGGATAGCTCCAGACCGAACATCGTGTTCATGATGGCTGATGATTTAGGCATCGGCGATCTGGGCGTGACAGTCCAAAACGCTCGCGCCGCCGCCGGATTGCCGGCGATCTCGACGCCGAACATCGACGCCCTGGCGGCGCAGGGAATGTCCTTCACAAGGATGTACAGCGGCGCGCCGGTATGCTCTCCGTCACGCGCCTCGCTGCTGACAGGGTTCGAAATGAATCATGTCGTTAAAGAGCATACCGACCGGCATTTCGAACAACTGCGCGCCGGCGAGCACGATAAGACGTGGGGGCAGATGTTGCAGTCGACCGGCTATGAAACGGGCATGTTCGGGAAATGGCATCTGGGCGGCGTCGATTCTCCTGGAAGCACGCTCGGCCTCCACACGCCGCATGCGATTCCGCCGCAAAAGGGATTCGAGCGGACATTTGGAAGCATGAACGGCGGCTATCGCTCACCGAGGCAGTGGGAAGACGATGGCATGGGCAGCCTGAAGCTGACGCAGGTGCCATTCCTCCCCCCTCCAAATAATTGGCCTGGGCCGGGACTGTCCTATGAATTCAGCGAAGACGTTACTACCCGCTATGTTACTAACTTCATTCGGAGCAACGCGGGATCAAATCCATTCGCCGCCTACGTCGCCTTCGAGGCGGTCCATGAGCCGCTGGATTACTTTGGGCCGGGACAATACGCGGGCAAAGACTGGCCGGAGGTGCAGAAGCGCTATGCGTCGATGGTGACGAATCTCGACAAGAACGTCGGGCAGATTTTGGACGCGATTTCGGATCCGAATGGGGACGGGAACACGGCCGACAGCGTTGCATCGAACACGCTGGTTGTCTTCACGAGCGACAATGGCGCTCTCTGGACTCCGAACTCCTCTGGTTTTATTACCGAGTTTTTTAATAGCAATGGTCCCTTCCGGGGGGAAAAATCCAATACGTTGGAAGGCGGCATTCGCGCTCCGTTCTTCGTTCGCTGGGAGGGCGTGACGACACCCGGCAGCGTCAATAATGACCACGTCGGCAACTTCTCCGATATCTATCCGACCTTCGCCCAACTCGTCGGACAAGATACGCCGATCGGCCAAGACGGCGTGTCGATGCTGGCGGCCATAACCGGCCAAGGCGAGGTCGAACAGCAGGACGCGTTGGTATGGACCACCAAGGACCATTATTCCGGGCTTAACCAAGCCAGTTGGGCCATTCAGATGGGCGATTGGAAGTTGATCCGACGCATGTCGAATCTTGCGTACGAGCTGTATCACATTTCCGCCGATCCCTACGAGACGACGAACCTGGCCGCCAGCCGACCGGACATTCGAAACGCACTGCAGCAAGTGGTTCAGTTGGAGGGCGTGCTCGAGGAGCCGTATTTCGTCAATGGCGGGATACCTGCACAGTGGAACAACGTTTTCTTTACGCAGTACAAGTCGTGGTCGCCGCAAGCTGGCAGCGTTGATTTTGCAACCGCTGCCAACTGGGCGGGCGGCACGCAGCATAACCGCCCGGGCGATCCCGACGCGAAGTACTGGAACACCGGCCCGGCGTCGAATTGGCTGGCGACCGTGGCCAATACGGCGGGCGGATTTCAAAACGCCTTGGTTGCGGCGGACGCCAAAGTACTGGGGATGGAGGTTGAAGGCGTCGCCGGCCTGATGCAGGTGGCCGTGGGCTCGACAGCTACGCTCGTAGCCTACAACGGCGTTCGCGTGAAGGAGGGAGGCATTGTCCATCTAATGGGCGGCACAGTGCGGTCGGTTAAGGAAGTCGAGATTCAAGCCGGCGGAACCCTGACCGGCGCCGGCCTGATTGGCGGCTACCAACATGTCATTGCCGGCATCCCCGAATTCGCCGGGCGAGGACTGCTCGAGCCGGAGGTTCGCAACGCGGGCGTCATCGACATCTCAAACGGCAGCCTTGCCGGACTGCTGAGGATCGACGGCGACTTCGAGCAGACCGCCGCCGGCGAACTGCACATCGATCTCTTCGCCCGCGGCCCAGGCGGCGTGGCGTACGACAAGCTGATGGTATCGGGCGAGGCGGTGCTGGCGGGTTCGCTGGTGCTGAACTTACATGACGGATTCGTTCCGCTTCCCGGGCAGTCGTTTGCCGTGCTTTCGGCGGGGACGCTGGTTGCGGCGGGGCTGCACCTCGCCGGGCCTGGCGCCGAGATGTTTAGCATGTCCGCGGTCGGTTCTGATCTGGTCCTCACGTTTGCGATGGCGGACTTTGACGGCAACGGCTCGGTCAACGCGGACGATCTCGCCGTTTGGCAGGATCAGTTCGGCGGCAGCGCCGGCGGCCAGGGCGACGGCGACAACGACGGCGACGTCGACGGCGCCGATTTTCTGCGGTGGCAGCGGCACCTTGAAGCGCCAGTAGCCGCGCCAATCAACGCCTCGGTCCCCGAGCCTTCGGGATTAGCGCTGGGCGTCTCGATGACTATTCTGGGCGTCATGCTGAGGCGGCGCTCGACCTCGACCCAGGCGACGTAGGCGTCGCCGTTTAGGTTGAGGAGCCGCACGAAGGGGCCGGACAAGTCGGCCATTTGCGCCTTGGTCAGCCGCGAAATGATTGTTTGCCAGCCAGGCGCAAGGGTGTGCGAGTTAGGACTTCCCGCGCCGCCGAACACCTCCAGCGACGGCGTCCCGCTGGGAACGTACACGCGAATCTTGCAGTCGGTCTCGGCGCCCGATTGCCGCGTCTCGCGCAAGTACCAACTGCCGGCAATTGTCGCGTCGCTTGGGCGGTAACAGGGAATCGGCGGTCCGATCACGCTGAATGCATCGCCGCCTGCCGGCGCTGCCGCTAAGCCCCGCACCGTGAACCGGCCGCGGCCGCCTACCAGTCCGTAGGCAATGATACTAGCGACCCGCCCGCTTAGTGCTCCGTCGGTGAAGATCAGCGCCCGGCCGAGGAAGTATCGATCCTCGGCAAGCGTATAGCTGGAGTCGAACTGTGTGGACGACGGCGTGAGGGCCGTGGCGTCGACCGTCGCCGTTCCGGACAGCCCGATAAAGGTCTGCGGATCGCCCCAGTAGTGGAAGGTGGGTTGCTTAGCGGCGTCGCCATCGGAGGTGACGCCGCGCCCGGGGCTCGGATGCCCCCAAAGATTTCGACGTCGCCGTGAACTGATCGCTGACACTGCTGGCGATCAACATCTGAGGTTGCGGCCATCCTCGACATTGACTTCTTGCAGCGGAGGTTGCGGATGCGCTCTAATCGACGATGACGGTCACGGAGCGTGATCGACGCACTTCTTTTCCGTCGTGAACTTGAATCGCATAGAGGCGCGATTTGCCGCGCCCGAGGGTGGCGCCGCTGAGCTTGAGGCGTCCGCGGCCGGCGGGCAGGCGGCCCAGGGAGCGTCCATTGTGCATGATGGTTACGTCGTGGCCCGCGGTGATGCTGACGCTGGCGTGCGTAGTTTCCTCCAGGCCGATTTGCGGGCTTTCGATCTGCAATTGCAAGGTGTCCGAACCGTTCTTGACATGCACGTCGGCGATCTTGGCGCCTTGGGCGGCGACGTCCGTATTGTCGATGGCCACGACGCGGATCTCGTGCCAGCCGTCGGCCAGTGCGGTGGTATCGAGCGGAAAGGAGCGGCCCGGGGCGATCGATTGCGTGCGGACGCCGTCGACGTACAGTTCGAACCGGCTGGTCGAGCGGCGATCGGGATACCTAGCCGAGGGCGTTAGCTCGACGGCGCCCGATAGCTGGGCGGATTCAGTAAGTCCCGCGACGGTCACCACGGGCGGCACGGCCCACGGCTGGCACAGCGGATCGCCCACGATGAGAAGCTGGTAGGGCCCCGCGATCGAGCGATAAAAGGCCTCGGCCAGGCATAGCCCGCGCGCGTAGTGGACGTGAAGCGCCGCCGAGGGGAACTTGGCCGCGATGGCAAAGGGTTCGACGACCGTGCCCGAGGCGCCTGTGGCGCCGGCGCGCAAGAAGTCGCTAAGCGGCGTCTGTGGATTGGGAACTCCGTGGGGTACGAGGAGCTGACCGGCGGCGCTGGTGAGATTGTCGACCAAGGCGCCAGGCACGAACTTGCATTTGGAGGCTGGAAGCTGGAGATGGCTTGTGCCGGTGGTTAGTCCGGCGACGTCGGCCTTGCCGACGGGCGCCACGCCGCGAAGAAGCTCGGCCTTGACGCCGAGGGAGCGCAACTCGGCGATCGCCGCGGGATAGGTCGCATGGCGGACCTTGGAGCGGATATTGTCATTCTGCATGTAGTAGATTGTGCCGCGGGGCGCCGTGCCGTCGGCGATCTTCGCGCGCTTGAGACATTTGATGATTTCCGCGGTTGTATTTCCGCGGCCGTAGGTGACGCCCAGTGCGGTCGCCAATAGAAACCGCCGTCCGCTCGCGGCGCCGGTCGGACTGCCGCCGGCCCATTTATGTTGACTCGAAAAGGCCAGTGACTTGGTCTTGCCGGCGACGGCCGGCGCAAAGTATCCGTTGGCGTCGACGGCGAAGGCCTCGCGGCCGCCCTCTAGAATGTCTTGGTAGAGAAAGGCGGCGCTATTCCATGAGGCCACCGCTGCGCCCTGTCGCGACGTTCCTTGATTAACCGTAACGTCGTTGAAGATCACCATGTACGGATAGCCGCAGCTAAACGCCACGATGTCGACATGTGGCCGCAATTGTCGGCGGTCTAATTCCGCCAGTAGCGGCTTGAGCAGCTTGTCGCGGTAGGTCGCGCCCGGCGTGCTTCGGGCGTTGGGGGCCCAGGGAATGTAGATAACGTTTGTGGCGGGGATCTGCCGCAGGGCGACGTATGCGTTCGCCACAGCCAACGAGTCGGGATCCCTGGGGTTCGCCACAACGACGACGTTTTGCGGTCCTCCGCCTGCCAGAGCCGTCGCACCGGCGAGCCCGACCATGACGGTGCCGAAGCCGAGTATGCGTCGTAAGGCCCGCCATCGCGTGCTGATGTTGGCGGATAGGTAGTCGATGCAACTTGCGGCGTCTGGTCGAATGATCAATTCCGATCTCCCCAACGAGGGAATGGGCATTCCGCGGAAAATCGCGGCCTGAGCGCATTGTATCGAATTAGCAGGAAGCGGCGGCGTAGGCCCGAAAGCGGCGGGTGGCGCGGTTCGCCGCGCTGAATTCCTGTCGCCGCCGAGGCGTTCCGAGGAATCGGGCCGGACCCCTCGGCGGACCGCGGGGTGACAGGGGAGAAGACTATTCCTATCGGACGCCACCGGCAAAGTTGGCCGTTTATTCCGGCTCCCCATCGGCAAGGGTTGCGTGAGTAGAATTCACCGGTTTTGCGTATCAGTTGACGCATTTTTTCTCGTAGCCAAGATAACTTAATAGCTTCCACTGGACGGGCGAACAGAGTTGCTTCCATTCGGGCGATGTTTCATGCAGTGTTCGTATTTTCTTAGATGGCTTGGCCAGGTGCTTTCCGCCGGGATGCTCGCGGCGGTTGCGACATGGGTTTCCGCCGCCGACCGACCGAACATCGTCCTCATGATGGCCGACGATGCAGGCTACGCAGACTTCGGTTTCCAAAGCCAATTCACGGGCGAGCCTTCGCCGATCCAGACGCCCAGTCTCGACCAGTTGGCAAACCAAAGCATCGCTTTCTCGAACGCGTACCTGCCGGCCTCGGCGTGCTCGATCTCGAGAGCGGGCCTGTTGACGGGACGCCAACCCTTGAAATTTGGGTATGGATTCAATGCGCAGCCTTCCGATCGGCCGATGGAAGGCTTTCCCGTCGACCAGGTAACGTTAATGGAGCGGACCAAGCAACTGGGGTACACGACCGGCGTCATCGGTAAGTGGCATCTCGGCGAGCAGCCGCAATGGCAACCGCAGAGCCAGGGAGTCGATAACTTCTACGGGTTTTGGGAGGGGGGCGATTACTACTTTGAGAGGCCGAACAATCCCGTGGAGATTCGCCGCGGCACTACGGCAATCGATTGGTGGACGGAACCCTCGTTCAACAACGTGCCTCCCGATCCTACCCGGGGCCGATACCTGACCGATGCGTTGGGCGACGAAGCGTCGAAGTTCATTGCCGACCATGCGGGGGGCGCCGAGCCGTTCTTTCTGTACGTGCCATTTAACGCGCCTCACGGTCCCTACGAGGCGAAGGCGCAAGACCTGGCCCTTTATCCAGACCTGACCGGCGTGCGAAAGACCGTGGCCGCCATGACGACGGGGATGGACCGGTCCGTCGGCAACATTCTTTCCCGCATCGACGATCCCAATGGCGACGGGAACCTATCGGATTCCATCGCTGACAATACGATTGTCATCTTCTTGAACGACAATGGCGGCGCCAACGGCTACCACGACAACGGACCGCTGTTTGGATTAAAAGGCTCGGGCTCCGAAGGAGGCGTCCGTACGCCGATGCTGATCCGAGCGCCCAATCTGACGGCCGGCGTTTACGACGACCTGGTTTCGGCGCTTGATATCTTCCCGACCGTCGTCAATGCGGCAGGCGGCTCCATGACGACGCCTACAGACGGGGTTAATCTGATGCCCTATCTCACGGGCCAACAAACCGGACCCGCGCATGAGTCCATCGCCTATCGCAACCGAATGAACTACGCGGGCATCCGGAAGGGCGAGTGGAAGCTGGTGAAGCACGATGCGGCTGAAACGTGGAAGTTGCACCGCTTGAATCCTGACGGCAGCGGCGAAGAAGTCGATCTGCAGCTTCAATATCCGGAGATCGTTCAGGACCTGGTGCGCGACTTCGTGGCGTTCGACGTGACGCTGGACAAAAGCCGCAACAGCACCGACGCCTACGTGCAGCACAATGACGTGTTCATGCGCCGGAACGAGGCCGGTCCGGTCTCGACCTGGCAGCACAGCACGGGATGGACATGGGCCAGCGACCCGGGCAAGATCACCACGATTAGCCGGGACGACCCCAATCCAAATATGGTGCTGGCGTTCAAGCCGAATAATGCCGCCAACTATCGATCGATTAACAACACCAACCGACCATCCGGCATATCGCGAGCGCTGCTCAATTCGGGGGTACAGGACATCCCCGGGCTGGGCGAGGTGATGCTTAACGAGATTCGACTCGAGGGCGCCTTCACTGGAGCCGCCAATCGCGAAGCTGTCATAGAAGGCAACCCGCTGCTGCTGGTGCGAAACCTGACTGGTAAGGCGCCAGGGTTGAGATTAGACGCG
>DASVCM010000147.1:0-2680 GCA_036381635.1 Lacipirellula sp. | reverse complement strand
TGGGCCGCTTCTCGTTGCGGTCCGAGGCCTTGGCTCCGGGAAAGAACGGCGTGCTGCATCTCGTTCCGCTGCACGCCAACGGTGACGTGGCCGACTGGCGGACTCGCGAAATGATGCGGTATTCATATCACGTCGCAGAGGATGGTACTCCCGACTTACAGTCGATTCAAACGCGCCAAGCGCTTGAGCCCGTTGTAGAAGCCATCGAGCAAGGGAACGACGCCTTAGCGCGCCGTCGCGCCGGAAGGGTCAGGGGTGAACTGGCCGGGGCCATTGCTAAGGCGCTCACGGACGCTGCCACGCCGGAACAAACGCCGGCTGAGTATCGCGGTAAGGCAGAGCATCAGCCGATTACCATGTTCAAGCCGGACGCGGTTAGCGTGGGATGGGCCCGGCCAACGTTTAATCGTCTTCCAGAGGCCTCGGTGCTTCTGGAATCCAGTGGAAAGCTGTTCGCTACAGGCATCTACGCGCACGCCCCGGCCCGGCATGAATACTCGCTCGGTGGTCAGTGGGAAAGCTTCAAAGGGAACGTTGGAATCGCTACTGGTCATTCCGGATCAGTGCGCTTCGAAATCAAGGGCGACGGCCGCCAGTTATGGCAGTCATCGGTCGTGCGGCCTGATGAAATCGTGTCATTCAAGGTCGACGTCAAGGAAGTCAATCAACTGGAGCTAATCACGTCGCCGACTGACGATGGCACGTCGAATGATTGGAGCCTCTGGTTGGAGCCACAACTGGTCCGCTCGCGATGAGGGGTTCGCCATGCAATCTCTAACGGTTCGCCGAGGTTCGGGTTCGTCCCGGTTGTAACCTCGGAAGTCTTCCGCAGTATGCGAGGCGACTCGTCAAAGCGGCGGGGCGGCCGCCCACCGCCACTGCGGCGAATACAGGACGTCCAATGCCTCACGGACGCTCATCCCGCGAAGCGCCGCGTCTTTGCACTGCCGGCGATGCTGCTCCCATCGCCTTCGCTGTTCAGGGGAAGGTTCGTAGTGGTTCCGGTGCGGCACTTGTTGCCCGAGCAATAGGGCGGCATAACCCGCCGTCTTAAACTGGTTATGCGGCAGCATGAGCGTCGGCTCCCAGAGCGCCGTCGGACCATTCTCCTGGTAGCAAGCCACGATCGGCTCGGCTCCAGCCAGGTCGGCGTCCGCTCGGCATGCCTGCCAATAAGGTGTTTCAAGCGCCGTGTTGAACTTGTAATGAATCGACAGAAAGTCGCGAATGCTGTCCCAATTGTCCGCATGAAATCGGTTGAACTGCTCAATCGAGCGAACCCCGGGGCGGCGCCCGCTTTCCCGCAGGCATTCCGCCAAGAGATGACTCTGCACGGCAATTACGCCCAGCGCGGTAGCCTCCAGCGGTTCGACGAACCCGGTAGCGTTTCCAATGGCCACCACGTTCTTGACCCACGCTCGTCGATATCGCCCAGATACAAATCGCACGATCCGCGTGTCATCGACGTGCGGGTTTTTCGCTCTAAACTCGCGTTCCGCCGCCTCATCGCTGATGAACTCCGACGAATAAACATAGCTGCGGTTGATCCGCCACTCGTGATCGATCTGCCAGCACCATCCCGAGTCCATTTGCTCGCATGTCGTATAAGGCTTGATCACCTCGCTGGTGCGGTCCCACCCGCCAACCACAGCGCGGTCATTGAACAGGCTCGGCTTGAAACTGACGAACGGCTCGCCCAGCGTCTTGGAAAGCAGCACCGATGCAAAGCCGGAGCAATCGAGATACAAATCGGCCGACTCGCATCGGCCCGAAGCGAGCCGAAGTCCAGCGAGACCATTCTCGTCCTGCGGCGCCTCGATCACCTTGTCCTCGAGGATTTGCACGCCGCGCTGGAGCGCGAGTTGCTCGAGAAAACTGACGAAGAACTCGTTTTCAATGTGATAGGCGATCGCCTGGTGCCACTTGGGGGCCTTGCCGTCACGCTCAAAGGCGCGGTCATGAGTCATCAACGCCGAAATCGGGTCGGCATACTCCATGTCCTCGAAGCAGTAGTATCCGAAGCTGCGAGACAACCCATTGACGTTCGCGTCCGGCCCTGGGCCAAACGTGTAGTTGAAGTAGGGGCGCTTACCCCAAATGAATCGCAGCCCCAGCTTCCACGTCGGTCTCGCGATTTTGTAGAACTGCTGTTGCGGGATAGCAATAAAGTTGTGCAGGAATCTGGTCAGACCGACGGTAGAGCCTTCGCCGACGCCTATGATGCCGATGTCCTTGGATCGGATCACTATTACGCTGACGTCGGGAAGTTTCGTCTTCAGGGCCAGCGCCGCCAGGAAACCTGCACTGCCGCCGCCTAGAATGATAACCTTGGCAACAGGATCCATTCATATTCCTCGGTGAAAAGAAGACGCGAAGGCCGTGGCCTCGGCGCCTATCCACCATAACAAGCGGCGCATTCAAATGCATCCGAGTGCTTTCCGCTATAGCAGTGAGGAATCGAGCGCTTCCGTCGTCGCTGCCCTCGCATCATCAAGTTGCGGAGATGTCATTGCGGGTTAATCGCTCGTTTAAGTTGCCTTCTCCGCCTCTGGCGTCGACTGTCACGATGCAGGCGACTTGGCTCCCGCACGAGAGCCTGCTTCTGTCGGTTCTGCCTCTGTCAGGATCCATAGAACCTTCAGCCCGTTTTCACGCGTCAGGATCGTTCTGATTTCACCCT
>DASVCM010000146.1:0-7095 GCA_036381635.1 Lacipirellula sp. | reverse complement strand
TCTCCTGATCGCACGACGTATGCTTTAAGCGGCGGCATTTGCGCCGCCCTTTTTTGTTCGCAATCGCAAACGCATATACGTCGGGGGCGTCCTCACATGTCCATTCGCGCCAGTCGCCGCGCGCGCCGCGGCCTTTCCTTTGTTGAATTCGTCGGCTGCGTCTTCGCCATTACCGGCGGCATTGTTCTGGGGTCCATGTACTTCGGCATCGACGTTGAAGAAGCGGCCGTCGACGTCTTGCAGTACGCCGAGCTGATGCCGTCTGAGAATGCGGCCGAAGCCGCGGCGCCAAGCGCTTCGCCACCGGCGCCGGCTCCGGTTGTAGCGCCGACCAGTGACGGCGCCGAGCAGGTCAAGGCGTCGGCGAACGCGCCCGAAGCCACCGCCGCGCCAGCCTCGCCGCCCAGCGCGGATGATGCGGAGCTTACGCCGGAAACGCGGTTGGAACTGACGCGTAACTATTGGGAAGCTCTCATCGCCTGCATGCAAGACGAGGTTGCCCATCGGGCCGTCGAGACAGATGGCGGCCTAACGCTTCATAGTTATCTTGCCCGCCGCCATGAAGGGCACCGCCAGGCGGCCGAGGCCATCGATAAGCTCAAGCTGTGGGGCGTCGATGGCCATGTCGCCGCATTTGCCAAGGGCGTCCTGGCGTGGCACGAGGCCGGCGCCGAGATGTACTCGCGCGCCAGCGCGCTGGTGACCGACGCCCCGACCGCCAAGTTCAGCGGCCCGTTCGCCGATCAATGGAAAAGCGCCGTCACGCAGCATCAGATGGAGGAACGGCTGCTGGCTGAAAAACATGCGGCTGTTCAAGCATATTTGAATCATGCGTCGAAGTAATTAATGACGAGGCTTTTGCCGAGCCGCGAATGGTGCACCAGCGACCGGCTCGGCGATCGGCCTCGCCCTTCCGGGCGCCTGCGGCGTGCTTTCGAAAAGTTGCGGGCGTGAATCGGCGGAAGTAGGATAACTGGCGACCGCCGCCCTGCCGCAAATCCGCCATCGAGGTCTTCAATTATGTACCAGGCCATTGCCGCCGCCTTAGGTCTGACCGCGCTTGTCGCTCGCGTGAGCTTGGGCTACGGGCCGATGGATTGTTGCGCTCCGCCGCCCTGCGGTTGCGAGCCGGTCGCCTGCTGTGATCCGTGCGCCGGCGTCGTCTCCGAGCCCGCGCCGCCAAAGGCGCCCGGCACGCTTCCGGCGCCTAAGAATCGCGTCACGCCGCCAGCGCCGACGCCCGCTGAGGAGCCCGCGACCCAGCGTACGACCAACGAATTTCCATCGCCGCCGAACGTCAACACGCCGACGCCTGTGGAGACGCCGCAACCGACGTTGCCGACCGACGAGCCGCCGCCGGCAGAACCTTTGACCGCTGAAGCTGAGCCAACTGCTCCGCCGGCCGAGGATGAACCGGCGGAGCCTCCCGTAGCGGTTGAGGAGCCGACTCGATACAGCGCGCCTCCGGCGGATGAGCCCGCCGCGGCGCCGCCGGAAACCGATCCCTATGCGGAGCTGTTTCCACCGGATCCGGCGACGAGCGAGCCCGAGCATCCGTCCGACGACGTGCCGCCCGCAACCGAAGAAGCGCCGCCGGCCGCCGAAGAGGCGCCGGCGACTGACGAGGCTCCGCCTGACTACAACGAGCTGTTCCCGCCGAGCTCGTTCCTGGACGTTCTTTCAACCCCCGGCGGCTTGGCGAGCGACTCGCCCCGGCCCTGGACCAACGTGCATGGCCATCCGCTGCTGACGGCTCGCGTGACCAAGGTGAGGCCGACGCGGATTGTCGTCACGTGCGAAGATGGCGTGAGCCACACGTTGGCGTTTTCTGAGTTGAGCAAGCACGACTTGGCGTTCGTCCGCCGGCAAGTGGACGCTCGCCAGGTGCAATTGGCCCACGAGGCTCGGCAGCAGGAACTGCTAGCCAACCAAGGGCGATAGCGTCGCTAGCGGCGGCAAACTCATCCCGGATTGCCTCATCCTGCGCCTGTGCCCTCGCCGATGGCTATGTCAGGGGGCGTCCGCGCTGATAGCGCACTCTTATCATCCATCATCCTCAACGGCGTTCGGCCTTCATTCTGAGCAAAGCGAATGTTCTAGCGAAGCCGATGCAGCTTCTAGATTCTTCGTTCCGCTCAGAATGACGATTCGCCAGACGACTTCGCTGGAGCAAGGATTGCTCATGAACGGCGTTACCAGCCTCTTTGCGGCGGCTCCTGCCGGAGCCTTTAACTTCGCGACCGAAGCAGCGAAGGTCGCCTCGACTCCTTTTGAGCTGCTGCTGCAAGCGGCTCAAGGCAGTGACGCTTCCGCTAAGGCTGGCGGCGAGGAACAGGCCCGCGACGAGGGCGCGACGTTTGAAGAGCGTCTTGCGCGCCAATTGCAGGAGCTGCTTGCATCGCTCGGCGTTCAGCCGAACGATCAGGTGACGCTCAGCGTCAGCGAAACCGGCGACGTCCTCGTCGACGGTCACCGACTCGCTAATGACATCGAAACGGCGATTAACGACGACGGCGGCTTGAAAGCCGATCTCCAACAGCTAATCGACAGCGAGGCGCTCTTTGATCCCTCGCCGCTGTTCGGCGACGCCCGGCTGGAAGTCGAAGTCGCCGAGGGGGCCGACGTCGCGATCCTCAGATGGCGCTAGGAAGTTGGCGTGCCACTGGCGGCTTGTCAGCAGTGTGTAGCGTGTACCCTGCGTCCACTGCTGGACGAGCCTGCCGTGGCACTCGTTAGCGCCCGCTGTTGGACGAGCTTACAGTGGCGCCGACGCATCAGCGCGTCCGGCGCCGACTAGCGCCGTGGAGCATCGCAACGGCGAGCATTGCTAACGCCGCCGAGGCCGGCTCCGGCACTGCGGACACGGCGGCCGTTGCGGCGGCAGCCAGCGCCGCGTCCAGCGAAGCGTCGAGGCTTTCGATCGACGGAGCCTCCTCGCCGAGCTGGCTTTGCCAGGCGAGCAAATCGCGGCCGCTCGGCGTCGCGCCGCTGCTCCAGGAAAGTAAATCGCCGCTGTCCACCTTGCCGTCGCGGTTGAAGTCGCCATCCGGCTGTCGCCGGGCGAGCGCTTTGATCGTGTACTCGAAGAAGTCGGCCGAGCCTTCCGGCGCCGTCGTGCGGCCACGGAGGTAGAGCCAGCGTCCGTCCACTTTCGCGTAGAGCGATACGCTCGAACCGTCGGCCGTCTTCCCCTGGAAATGGAACAGCCCTGGCGTGCGCGGGTTGGTGAGCCGTTCGCCGCCGCGAATGCCCGAGAGGTTCAGCGCCGCGTCAACGTCGAGATCGGGAAGCGTCGGATGGACGCCGACAACCTCCACCTTCTCAAAGCTCGCGACATGCACTGGCGGGAACACCGCGAGCGGGCTGGGATGAATGCGGAAGTCGAATGTGCCCTGCAAGCGGTAATCGACGTCGAAACCCGCGATGCCGCCTTGCTGATTGATGATGCTTCGCCGCGGCAGGAAGCGGTAGCTATCAACCCCTACCGGCGGTCCCCAAGTTTGGGCGAGAGCGCTGCCTGCCAGGACGATCGACCACGTTATTGCCGCCAGCGTTGCGAGCCGCGCACGTCGTTGCCGAAACATCATCGTGTTCCTCATGAGTAGCCCCCGACGGCCGATAGTGTACCGCGCGCATGGCATTCGGTGCAAAGGCGCTTCGCGCGGCGACGTCGCGGCAAGAATTGTCGCCGGTATAAGGCCGAAGGGGGCCGCAGATGTCACGCGATTTGGACGGCGGTGAATTAGGAACGCGATTTAGCCGCGCTCTCTCGCCCCGCGACCCGCCGCGAGCGGCGGGGCTAAATAAGATTGACTGCCAACGGTGAGATCAATCGATCTCGCCGCCGATTTCGGCGCCTAAGCGGCCGCCGATTGCCGCGCCTTCGCCGCCGGCGATGGCCGCGCCGATGCGGGCGCCAATGCGACTGCCGATCGCGGCGCCGCGCGGGTTGTAGTCGTCGTGGTCGTGGTACTCGTAATAATGCCGAGGTGCATACTGCGCGTGGTCGTGTGCGTATGACCGGCCCGGAGCGTAGTAGTAACCGCCGCCATAGGCGGGCTGCTCGTAGTAAGGTCCGTCGATGTACTCTGGACCGCGGTAGATTCGGACTCGCGGCGGATACATCGGACGGTAGGAGTAGTGCCGGCCGTGTTCACGACGCCACTCCTGTTCATCCTCCCGCATTTCGCGCTGCCGCTCGCGGTAGCGCTCGGCGGCCTCTTTCTGCTCCTCCTGCCACTCGCGCAATCGCTCGCGTCGCTCTTCCTCCCATTCACGCCGCTCTTCGGCCAGTTCTTCTTGGCGTTCGGCCCATTCACGTTGGGCTTCGAATTGCTCGCGATGCCAACGGCGGTATCGCCGGGCCGCGTCACCGTCGTCGGCAATCGCTGCGCCTGGCATCAGACCGACGACAGTTGTCGTCATGAATATCGCGGAAAACAGAGTTTTCATGGTGCACCTCCTCTCATCGTAAGCGGTCGCAAAGGACGTGCCCTATCCGCATTACGGGACCAATTATGTTACGTTGGGAGGGCGAGGCTCCTGCCGAGCCGTGCGCTCTCAGCCGCTTCCGGCTCGGCAGGAGCCTCGCCCTCCCCGTTAAGCTCGCCTAAACGCTGTGGAGAACGAAATGAACAAGAAAGCTCTGCTGCTGATCGATATTCAGAACGACTACTTTCCCGGCGGCGATATGGAGCTGCGTGGAATTCAGCAGGCTAGCTCAAACGCCGCCGAGCTGCTTGATCGGTTTCGGGAAGCGAAGCAGCCGCTGGTGCACGTGCGGCATGTGTTTCCCAGCGACTCGGCGCCGTTCTTCCGGCCGAGCTCGCCGGGTGCCGAGATTCATCCGTCAGTGAAGCCAGCCGAAGACGAGACGGTCATTACCAAGAACCATGTCAACTCGTTCCAGCAGACCGATCTCAAGACGCTGCTGGAGGCGATGGGCGTGAAGGACCTGGTGATCGTCGGCGCCATGAGCCATATGTGCATCGAGGGGACGACCCGCGCGGCCGCCGACCTGGGCTACGCGTGCGAGGTGATCCACGACGCCTGCGCGACGCGCGAGCAGGAGTTCAACGGCCGGAAGATCTCGGCCGAGGATGTGCACGGCGCGGCGATGAGCGCGCTGGGATTTGCTTATGCGAATGTGATGTCGCTGGACGACTGGCGGCGCGCGAACGCCTAGAAACGCTTGCCGTTGTTACAGCGTCATCCTGAACGGCAGCGAAGGATCTGGCATAGCGCTAGATTCTTCGCTGCGCTCAGGATGACGCTCTGGGTGACGGTCATGACCTTGTTAAAAGTACTCGCAATCGTCGCAGGACTCGGCTTCCTCATCGGCGTGCCGGCGGTGCTCATTTGGAGCATGGTTGATTTCACGCGCCGTCGCGCGAGCGAACGGCCGGGCTCGGGCAGCTTTACGGCCGGCGTTGCAGGCGCCATGCAGGAGCTCGACCGGCTGATGGCCCGGCCTTCGGTCGAGCATACCGAGGAGGCGCAGAACCCGGTTCTCAAGCGAGAGGATGATGCGGGCGGGGGTTAGAAGGTTCTTGTAAGATTCGCTTGAAGATTTCCTCCTGTCCCCTCCCCTTGATGGGGGAAAGTTAGGGAGGGGTGACGGAAGCTGGTACCAGCCTCAACCCCCTCCGCAGCCCTCCCCAAAAGGGGGAGGGAGCCGGAGGAGATTTCACTTGCTCGATTTGATCTTTGCGCCCTTCAGTCGGAGCCTTGCAGCTTCACAAGCTTGTTGTAGAGCCCAAGGATCAAGAACGTCGGGGCCCATTGGCCGACGAACAGCGATTGGTGTTCTTTGCCCATCGCATTGAGCATCAGCGAGCCGACGATCGAACCGCCGGCTGCCCATAGGAACAGGTCCGACGGCAGCTTGGCGGTCTGCTCTTCGATCATCCGGGCGACGGCGCCCTCAGTCTCGCCGCTGGAGCCGTGGCGCTGGAACGTGGCGGTGGCCATGAGTTTCCTCCTCGGTAACAAAATGTCGTAATGCGGGTAGACGATGCCGGGCCAAGGCATGCAAACGGCGAACCCATAAGAAATGCAGTTCGCTAGCGTGGGCTGGCAGAGGTCTGGCAAAGGTGGCGTCGGCCATCCAAGCGATGATTCGAGGTGCGAGCCACTTGAAGAGGTCTAGAATTTGCGATGCTGGCGTGCAACTTTCTGCGAAACGCTCAGCACAGTCGGCAATTGCCATGAAACTCGGCCCCAAAAACCTTTGGCGAATCCTCAAGCAAACCTTCAGTGACTGGAGCGAAGACAAGGCGCCCGAATTGGGCGCAGCGCTGGCCTTCTACACGGCGCTGTCAATTGCTCCGCTGCTGGTCATTGTGCTGGGAATTGCGGCGTTCTTTCTTGGCGAGGGGGCTGCCCGCGGCCACGTCATGTCCGAGATGCAGTCGATGGTCGGCCAGGAAGGCGCCAGCGCCATCGGCGACATGATTCAAAACGCCGACAAGCCGACTGAAGGGACCATCGCAACGGTGCTCAGCGTCATCACGCTGCTGTTCGGCGCCTCGGGCGTGTTCGGGCAACTGCAAAGCTCGATGAACACGATCTGGGAAGTCGAGCCGAAGCCGGGCCGCGGGATTTGGGGCATGATCCGCGACCGGTTTCTGTCGTTTACCATGGTGCTGGGGCTGGCGTTCTTGCTCTTGGTGTCGATGATCCTAAGCGCGGTGATCGCGGCGGCGGGTAATTTCTTGAGCGGCATGATCGGCGACGCCGCGTGGATCGGACATGTCGTTCACATCGCGACCTCGATGATCGTACTCACGCTGCTATTTGCGGCGATGTTCAAATATCTGCCGGATGCGAAGATTGGCTGGCGTGACGTGATGCTCGGCGCGGTGGTGACGGCGGTGCTGTTCACCGTCGGAAAGTTTGCGATCGGGCTGTACCTGGGGCACAGCTCGATGGCCTCCTCGTACGGCGTAGCGGGATCGTTCGTGGTGCTGCTGGTGTGGGTTTACTACTCCGCCCAGATCCTGTTCTTCGGCGCCGAGTTGACGCAGGTCTACGCCAACAACTTTGGCTCGCGGATCGTGCCGAGCGAGAATGCTCGGCGGGTGACTGACGAGGCCC
>DASVCM010000145.1:0-5100 GCA_036381635.1 Lacipirellula sp. | reverse complement strand
CGACTTCAGCGTGAGCAAGCAGCATCCGCGCGATCCTCCCTTATTGGGGAAGATTCGCCGACGCCTGCTGAATCTTGCCCGCGTTGGGATCTTCTTTGATCAGCTCTTCCGACAGCCTCGCCACGTAATGCATGCTGCTGGCCTTGCTGGCGAAGCCGAGGACGCGGCAGTCGGCGTTGTGCTCCTGCTCCAGGATGCGGCCGCGCTCGATGTCAAACCGCACGGTCCCTTTCGTCAGGCGCTCGACCAGTTGCGCCCGCACGTATGACTCGACCGGCGTGAGGATTTGGTACTCGACGTCGATCACGGCCACGCCGTGCTTCACGTCGCGCAGCTCGCAGACTCGCCGGGTCCGGACCTCCATCTGGGCGCCGCTTTTTCGTTTGACCTTCACGTCGTACGGATGGCTCCATTTGTCGCCAACCGCGACTCGCTCCTTGGGAAGCTGTAGCGTGATCGGCATGTCCTCGCTCGCTTTGGGCTGCGGGTGCTTTTCCTCACGGAACGTCACCTCGCCGTCGCCGGCGATGCGAACGACCGACAGCGGCACGCCCACCGCCCCGGCCGCCTGCTCGAACCCGCGCGGCGGCCTGGCGTCCTTGCGGCTATCGAACTCGCGCTTCGGCTGATCGGGCGTCTCGTTGCTCATCTTTACCCACTCGACGACATGAACGAACTCCATCTCGCCGCTGGGAAGCACGTCGGTCACCCGCCAAGACTTCACCGAGTCGCTCCGCGTGAGGGCTTGCTGGGTCGACTCGTCGATGGTCGTCCGCATGTTCGTCGCGTGCCGCACGTCGTACCGCAGCACTTCGCCCATGGCGAACTTGTAGCGGAGCAGGTACTTTTCTTCTCCGCTTGCCGGCTTAGCGGCGTCAGTCGCGAAGACGCATGCGGATGAACCGACCGCGAGCAGAAAGACGAAGCTCGTGAGAGCAGAAGAAAATCTCATGACCGCGCCTCCCTGCGTGGTTCGATGTAAGCCCCCGGCTCTGCCGGGGGACGAAAGTGAGTTATTCGTTACGGTGTCCCCCGGCAGAGCCGGGGGCTTTTATTCGTTGAGTTTCAGCCGCCCGCCCCAGCCGAGCTTCTCGCGAAGCGTCCGGTAGTAGCCGCGGCCGCGGACTTCAATCAATTGAAACTCCGCCGTCGATCGCTCGATCCGTATCCGATCGCCGCTCTGGACCTGGCCAATCAATTTGCCGTCGACCAACAGCGACGTCCCTTCGTTCGGCTTCGGCACCGCCAGTTCGTACACGTGATCGGCGCCGTCCACCACCGGCCGGTTGGTCAGCGTGTGGGGGCAGATCGGCGAGACGACGAACGTCTGCAAGCTCTTCTGCATGATCGGCCCGCCCGCCGCGAGGTTATGGGCCGTCGAACCAACGGGCGTGCTGACGATCAGGCCGTCGCAACTATAAGTCGTTGCCAAAAGAGCGTCAACGTAAAGCTGCACCTCGATCATCGAGAACGGCGGGCCTGCTAGCACTTCGGCTTCATTGAGGCCGAGAGTCCGCGATTCTTCTTTGCCGTCGCGGTGGACGCTGCATTCGAACATCAGGTGCCGCACGACGCGGTACTCGCCAGCGACAATCTGCGGCAGCACCTCGTCGAGGTGTTCCGGCTGGATGTCGGCGAGGAACCCGAGCCGCCCAAGGTTCACGCCGATCACGGGCAATTGGTTGTAGCCCATTTTCCGGGCCGAGCGGAGCATCGACCCGTCGCCGCCAAAGACGACCAGCAAATCTGCTTGCACATCGGGGAGTGGCTGAGAGAAGTCGTCGATCGAGGCGGCAACGTCGACGTTGCGCTCGATAATCTGCCGCAAGTCGGCCGCCCGCTCGACAAGCGCCGGCCGGCTGCCGTCGACGAGCAAGATCGCACGAAGGCGTTTTCCCGAGGCTGACTTCTGCGGCGTGGCTTGGTTTGGCATGCTGCCAATTTACCGAACCTGAGAATGCCCGTGAATGCCGGCGGCTACTGGAGGCTGCTTGCCCCGCGCTTCAGCGGCCTCTCGCGGAGCGAGAGGCCTACACTCGGCCAGCCGCTGGCACGTGGCGACAATCCCCTCGACGTCCATCCCCAGGTCGGCGAGCAACTCATCCCGCTCGCCGTGCTCGATGAAGTGATCGGGAATCCCGAGCCGCACGACGCGGCTGGCATCCACCCCGGCGTCGGCCGCCGCCTCCAGCACCGCGCTGCCGAAGCCCCCCATGAGCGCCGCTTCTTCGACCGTCACGACCCACGGCAGATCGCGCACAGCGCCAACTATGACCTCCGCATCCAGCGGCTTGAGGAACCGAGCGTTGATCACGCCGACTTCCAATCCCTGCTCGCGCAGTGTGTCGGCCGCCTTAAGGCAACGATCGACCAGCGCTCCGCAAGCCACGATGCACCCGTCGGCGCCGGTTCGCAGCACTTCGCTGCGGCCTAGCTCAATCGAAGTCGCTTCGCGCTCGATCTTCACCGCCGTCGCCTTCGGATAGCGAATAGCCGTCGGCCCGTCGTACTGCAACGCCCAGTCCAACATCGCGGTAAGGTCGCTCGCATCGCCCGGCGCCATGACCACCATGTTCGGGAAGACCCGCATGTAGCCGAAGTCGAATACTCCGTGGTGCGTCGGTCCGTCGGGTCCCGCCAATCCGCCCCGGTCCATCATGAACAGCACGGGCAGATTCTGCAGGGCCACTTCCTGGAAGATGTGATCGTACGCCCGCTGCAGGAACGTGCTGTAGATATCGACGATCGGCCGCATGCCGACCTTCGCCTGTCCCGCGGCGAATGCCACCGTATGCGATTCGCAAATGCCGGTGTCGAAGAACCGGTCCGGAATCTCGTCACGCACCTGTTCGAGCTTATTCCCCTGGCACATCGCCGCGGTCAGCACGGTCACCCGCTCGTTTCGCCGCATCTGGTCGAGAATCGACTCGGAGGCCACGTGCGTGTATGCCCGCGCCGACTTCTTCTTCGCGATGACATACTCGTCCTGCCGCCGTTCGAACTGCGGCGGGGCGTGGTAGGTGACCGGGTCCTCGGCGGCGGGGCGATAGCCGTGCCCCTTCTCAGTCACCACGTGCAGCAGCACCGGCCCCTCGATCTTCTGCACCATCTTCAGATACTTGCGCAGAATGCCGATGTTGTGCCCGTCGATCGGCCCGATGTAGCGGAACCCCATGTCCTCGAACATCATCCCGCCGCTCAGGCCCGCCTTCGCGGCTTCTTTGAGCTGCACCAGAAACCGCTCGGTGGGGTCGCCCAACAGCGGCACTTTGTTCAGCAGCTTGACGACCTCGCCCTTCAGCCCCGTATAGGCCGGGTTCATCCGCAGCCGGTCGAGATAATCGGCCATCCCGCCCACGCGCGGGCAGATCGACATCCGGTTGTCGTTCAGAATCACCAGCAGCCGATCGCTCTGCCGCCGGCCGTTGTTGAGCGCCTCGAACACAACGCCTGACGGAAACGCCCCGTCGCCGATGACCGCTACCGTCTGCCGCTTTTCATCGGAACGAAGAAACTCATCCCCGCTCGCCAGGCCAAGCGCCGTGGAAACGCTCGCCCCTGCATGCCCGGTCATAAACAGGTCGAACTCGCTCTCGGCCGGGTTGGGGTAGCCCATCAGGCCCCCCTTGGTCCGCATCGTGTGAAACTGATCGAACCGCCCGGTGACGAGCTTGTGCGGGTATATCTGATGTCCCGTGTCCCAGATAAGCCGGTCTTTGCAGAAGTCGAATGTCTGGTGCAGCGCGATGCAGAGCTCGACGACGCCCAGGTTCGACGCAAAATGCGCACTGCGGCACGCGATGAGGTTGCACAGCACCTCGCGCATCTCGGCGGCCAACTGCTCAAGCTGCGGCAGCGACAGCTTTCGCAGATCGGCCGGCTCGCGAATTGTTTCCAGGAGGGTGGTCATGCTTCAAGCAGTCAAGTTCATTGAAGCCCCCGGCTCTGCCGGGGGACAGCGTATGAATAGTTTTGCCGTTCCGTTGCCGTCCCCCGGCAGAGCCGGGGGCTATTATTTCTTAACGACTTCGCCGCCCTACAAACTCCGCCAGCTCACGCAGCGGCGCGGCCGCCGCGCCGAATGCCTCTAAATCCTGACACGCCCGCGCGATCAACCGTTCGGCCCGTATTCGGCTCTCCTCAACTCCCAGCAGGGCAGGGTACGTCACCTTCCCGTGACGGCGATCTTTGCCGAGCCGCTTCCCCACGTTCGCTTCTTCGCCGGCCACGTCAAGCAGATCGTCGACAATCTGGAACGCATGACCCAGGCTCGCGCCGTAGGCGGCCAGCGCCTGTCGCTGCGGTTCGCTCGCGTCGGCGACAATCGCCCCCAACTGCAGCGAGGCCCGGAACAACGCCCCCGTCTTTCGCTGATGAATAGATTGTAGTCGCTCGACGCCAATGTGGCGAAACTCGGCCGCCAAATCGTCGGCTTGGCCGCCTACCAATGCCGTCGGCCCGGCCGCATGAGCCAGTTCGGCACAGCAGCGGGCTGCCCGCTCGGCCGGCTGGATTTCGGCGGCCAGCACCTCGAACGCTCGGGCCTGCAGCGCATCGCCCACCAGAATCGCCGTCGCTTCATCAAACTGCTTGTGACACGTCGGCCGGCCGCGCCGCAGGTCGTCGTCATCCATCGCCGGCAGATCGTCGTGGACCAGCGAATAGGCGTGGATCATCTCGACCGCCACCGCCGCCGGCAGCGCCGCGTGAACCTCGCCGCCGCACGCCTCGGCCGCCATCAACACAAGCTGCGGCCGCAGCCGCTTCCCCGGCGCGAGCAGACTATACCGAATCGCCTCGGCAAGCTGCGAAGGACAGTCGGCGTCGAACTCCGTGGCTTTGCGTAGCGCACGTTCAATCAATTCAAGATGGCGACTCAAGCAATCAACTCCGCAGCCGCAACGCGGCGAAAGTTAATAGCCAGGGGCGTTAGCCCCTGGAAGACGGATCAAATAATCCTAAAGCCCCAACGGGGCGACAGTAGCGCTCGGCTAGAGCTCCTGCCGCCCCGTTGGGGCTTAAATCGCTCCGCGGACCGCGTTCCAGGGGCTCACGCCCCTGGCTATTAGCTCAACCCGTTGGGTCTGAAAGGCGCAAAAC
>DASVCM010000144.1:0-2112 GCA_036381635.1 Lacipirellula sp. | reverse complement strand
GGCCCACCGCGGCGACACTGGCTGAACATCTTCGTGCCGTCGGGATAGGTGTATTCCACGGCATGATGATCGAAGATCTGCCCGAACTCCTTGCCGGTGCGAACCTGGCGGCCGCCCAGCCCGTGGCACGCCGCCGGCACGGCCCCCTTAAGCCAGTTGCTGACGTCCATGTTGTGGATGTGCTGCTCGACGATGTGATCGCCGCACAGCCAGGTGAAGTAGTACCAGTTGCGCATCTGGTATTCCATCTCGGTCTGCTGGGGCTCACGGGGGCGAACCCACAGCCCGCCGCTGTTCCAGTAGACGCGCGTGGCGAGCACATCGCCAATGGCGCCATCGCGGATTCTCTCGATGGCCTCGACATATCGCGGGTCGTGCCGCCTCTGCAAGCCGACGGCGACCATGAGGTTCTTTTCCTTGGCCATTTCGTTGGCGGCCAGGAACCGGCGGATGCCCGGGGCGTCGACCGCGACCGGCTTCTCGCAGAAGATGTGCTTGCCGGCCTTTACGCAGGCCTCGAAGTGCTGCGGACGGAAGTGGGGCGTCGTGGCGAGAATCACCAGGTCGACGCCGCTGTCGATGACTTGCTGGAAGCCGTCGAAGCCGACGAACTGCCGCTCGGACGGCACGTCGACGCGGCTCTCATGCCAGAGCGAGTCTTTGTTTTTGTTGTGCTTCTCCGTTTCGCGCTTAAGGCCTTCGAGGCAATTGAGCATGTTGTCGGCAAAGGCGTCGCACACGCTCCACAACGTTACCTTGCCTTTAGTTTCGAGCGCCTGAGCCGCGGCGCCATAACCGCGGCCGCCGCAGCCGATGAGGCCGATCTTGATCTCGTCGCTCCCGGAGATTTGCGCCGAGCGGGCGATCCGCTGATTTACGCCCAGCACGGCGCCGCCGGCCAGCACGACCGAGGCGCCTTTGATGAACTGCCGCCGCGACTGGCCGGGCACGAGGATTTCATTCGATGGATCAGACATGATCGCCTCCGGAGTGATTCGAAAAGACGCTTGATTGATGATTGAGCGGGAACCGCCCGCAGTCATTCTGAGCATTGCAAAGAATCTTGAGGTGGTTCAATTCCCCCTCCCGTGCAGGGAAGGGACGGGGGACGGATTATCGACGACGCGGCGAAGCCCAACGTTCGCAAGGCGATCATGTTCGGCCATCCCTCCCCTAGCCCCTCCCTTCAAGGGAGGGGGATTGGTAGGGCTGCATTGTACCAGCCCAGCCGCGACCGGCGTCTACCCCCGCCGAGCGTGCGCCGTAAGGTTTTACGGCTCTTCGCCAAGCTTTTCCGCGGCTTCGACGGCCTCGGGCAGCGAGGGATTCGCCATGCCAACCGCTCCGCGGCCTTCCTGGAGCCGGGCCTTCACGTCGATCTCAAGGTCTTCGACGTCGATTTCCCACGCCCGCCGCTGGTCCTCGTCGGACATCGCGTTGAGCGGCCGCACGACGCGCATGCCGACGCCCATGGCGGGCTCCTCAGTGTACCACCAGGGACTTAAGGGAAGATTAGGGTCGGAGAGCTTCCACTCGTCTTCTTCCGACTTGTGGCGAGCCGCACTGCGGGCCATCGGCGCCTCGTCGAGCCACGAGCCGCCGCGGATCACGCGGGGGTAGATCTCGTCGGGCCAATTCACAATGTCCCAGGCATTATGCGGTCCCTCGCCGAGCTCGGCATATCGATCCTCGTCATACTCGTCGAGCGTCCATTCGGCGACGTTGCCGTGCATGTCGTACAGGCCCCAGGGATTGGGCTCCTTCGTGCCGACGGTGTGGGTCGCGTAGTCCGAGTTGTCCACGATCCAGGCGTACTTCTCGATTTCCGCGGGATCGTCGCCGAAGGAGTAGGCGGTCGTCGTTCCCGCACGGGCGGCGTACTCCCACTCGGCCTCGCTTGGCAGGCGGTACTCGTGGCCCGTGATGCCGCTGAGCCACTTGGTGTACTGCCGTGCGGCGTAGTTGGTCATGGTGACGGCCGGCTGGTCGGGTTGATCGCCGGCCATGTACGTGTGGTCGGCCATATAGAGCGGGGTCGGGCTCGTCACGGCGTCGACGGCAAGCTCCTCGTCGACATTGCCGTCCCAGGCGTTCTTCTCGACGAGTTCCCAG
>DASVCM010000143.1:0-4561 GCA_036381635.1 Lacipirellula sp. | reverse complement strand
TCGGCCAACAAGGCTTCGGCAAGCTGATCCGCCGCTAAGCCGCAAGTGCCGACGCGGCGCATGCGATCAAGCGCCCAAAACAAATTAACCGCGGTCGGCCGGCTCGTGGCGAGGTAGTCACAGGCGACGAGAATGCGACCAACACTATCCCATCCTCCGGTCCCCTCCCCTCGACGGGGAGGGTTAGGGAGGGGTGATTGGAAGGGCGTACCAGCTTCAACCCCCTCCCCAGCCCTCCCCGCAAGGGGGAGGGAGCCGAAGGAGTCCATAGAGAGGCAAACCCCATACGCCGCCGCAACGCCAATCGCCGGCGCCCCGCGCACCGCAAGCCGCTTGATCGCTTGCCAGACGTGTTCGACCGTGTGGCAATGCAGCTCGACAACTTCGTTCGGCAGGCGCGTCTGATCGAGCAACACCAGATGCCCGTCGACGCCGCCTTCCCAGCGGAGAGTAGGAATCAATTGGGACATGGCATCAAGATGAAGGCACGCCGTAGTTGCAGCCCCGGCCTCTGACCGGGGGCGGGCCTCCACTAGGACAGGCGCCGTCCCGCATGGTGCGCGACCTCCGGGCGAAGCCCGGGGCTGCAATCATTCCGCGGCTTACGCCACAAACCGGTTGCTGTAAGGCAACCCAAACGTCTCCGCCACCGCCTCGTTGGTCACTTCCTTCGCGTGAATATTGACCGCCCGGGCGATCGGCCGGCTCCTCTTGGCCGCCTCCTCGACGCCATGTTTGGCGATGGCGATCACATACGGCAGCGTCACGTTGCACAGCGCGAACGTGCTCGTGCGGCCAACCGCGCCCGGCATATTTGTCACGCAGTAGTGAAGCACTTCGTCGACGATGTACGTCGGCTCGCTGTGAGTGGTGGGCCGGCTCGTTTCAATACAGCCCCCCTGGTCGATCGCCACGTCGATGATCACGCTCCCCGGCTTCATCTCCTTGAGCTGCTCGCGCTCCACCAGGCGCGGCGCCTTGGCGCCCGGGATGAGCACGGCGCCGACCACGAGGTCGGCCAGGCGCAATTGTTCGCGGATGATGTGCCGGTCGCTGAACAGCACGTCCACGTTCGGCGGCATCACGTCGGCCAGGTACCGAAGGCGATCCATGTTGATGTCGAGAATCGCCACGTTGGCGTTAAAGCCCGCGGCGATCTTCGCGGCGTTGGCCCCCACGATGCCGCCGCCGAGGATCAGAATATTCGCCGGCGCCACGCCCGGCACCCCGCCCAGCAGAATGCCGCGGCCTTGCTGCGGCCGCTCCAGGTACTTGGCGCCTTCCTGGATGCTCATGCGGCCCGCCACTTCGCTCATCGGCGTCAAGAGCGGCAGCCGGCCGGCGTCGTCGGCCAGCGTTTCATACGCGACGCTCGTGGCGCCCGTATTGAGCATCGCCTCGGTCAGTTCGCGGTAAGCGGCGAAATGGAAGTAGGTGAACACCGTCTGCCCGGGGCGAATCATCGGCCACTCAGCCGGCTGCGGCTCCTTGACCTTCACGATCAAATCGGCGCGGGCGAAGATCTCGGCCGGCCCGTCAATGATCTCGGCGCCCGCGGCCTGATACTCACTGTCCAGCAAGCCGGAACCCACGCCGGCGGAGTGTTCAATGAGCACCTGGTGCCCGCGACGAGTCAGCTCCTCGACCCCCACCGGCAGCATAGCCACGCGGTACTCGTCGAGCTTGATTTCTTTAGGAACGCCGATGATCATAGGGGACAGGCGCCAGGAGTCAGGGGGAAGGGGACAGGAGTCAGGGTCAGGATTCGGAGTTACGGGTCAGCAAAACAAGCATGTTTATACTGGCCCCAGATCCCTGTCCTCTGACTCCTGCAGTTGCGGCGAGTGTACCATGAGGGCGCGGGCCGCCTGCAGACTGAACCCGCGCAGGGAATTATCGCTTCTTCCACGCCATGGAACACGAACCGACCAATCGCCGCCTGCTCGTTTGGGCCATCATCGGCGGCGTCGTGGCCTGGGGCGCCTTGCTCGGCCTGGGGGCGTACCTGGGCCTCGATCCGCAAACCCCGGACCGCGACTTCCGCCGCCTGTGGGTCGTGGCGGCGACCACGAGCGGGTTCCTCGCCTTCTGGCTCCTCATGCTGGCCCTGAAACGGCGACGCTAGCCGCGCGCCTACCAGGCGCCACTTGCCGGACGCTCCACTCCACTGCTCCGGCGAGCCGTCAGCTCGCGGCTGAGAACGTCAGAGATTCTGCTTGAAAATGGCCACCGACTCCTTTATATATACATCTGTTCACATTAGCGAGCGGACCGTCCCAGGGTCTGATCGCCGTGAGCACCATTGCCTGCTAAAAAACACAACGCAGAGACCAAGCCAGGAAGATGCATTTTGTCGCCAAAAATGTGATTTGCGACATAATTCCTTGCGACAATAACCGCGGACTCCCTTAACGTCCGCGTTCTAATAAGCGTTCTACCTCTCGTTAGCCGCGAGCTAACAGCCTGTCGGAGCCGTGGGCCATTTGATCCACTTGTCCGCCCGCTGACAGACTGATAAATTGAGCGATTCTCAGTATTCAAACCAGCCCTGACCAAGCTTGGCCAGGGCGACGAGCGGCCCCGTCCGCGTACCCTTCGCACAGCGAAAGTTTCCCTTCCATGACCAGCTGTTACATGGCCAAGCCGGGCGAGGTCGAGCAGAAGTGGCTGCTCGTCGACGCCACGGACAAGATCGTGGGCCGCCTGGCCAGCGAGATTGCCGTCATCCTGATGGGCAAGCACCGCCCCACCTACACGCCGCATGTCGACACCGGCGATTTCGTCGTGGTGGTGAACGCCGAAAAGGTCCGCTTCACCGGCAAGAAGTGGGAGCGGAAGACCTACGCCTGGTACACCGGCTACACGGGCCAGAAGACCATCACCGCCGAAGAGCGCCTGGCCAAGAAGCCGGAGATGATCCTCGAAGAAGCCGTCCGCCGGATGCTCCCCAAGAACAAGCTCGGCACGGCGATGCTCTCGAAGCTGAAGATCTACGTCGGCCCCAGCCACCCCCACCAGGCCCAATCGCCGGAGCCGACCGAACTGGCCTCCGCCGGCTGAGCAACCAAATCATCCACTTAGCCCCCGGTCAATGACCGGCGGCCAACCGCATACACACAATCCTTCGCATCGCGATACAGGTCACAACTCATGGCAGCAACTGCCTCGAACGAAGCCTTGGGAACCGGCCGCCGGAAGACCTCCGTCGCCCGAGTGCGCATCAAGCCCGGCAGCGGGAAGATCACCATCAACGGCCGCGAGCTGGAAGACTTCTTCCGCATCGAGCAGGACCGTAACGCGGTCACCGCGCCGCTGGATCACTGTGAGATTCGCGGCTCGGTCGACGTGGCCATCCGCTGCACCGGCGGCGGCACTACCGGCCAGGCCGGCGCCTGCACCCAGGGGATCGCCCGGGCCCTGCTGAAGCATGACAGCGACCTGATCGAAAAGCTCCGCGAGAAGAACTTCCTCTCCCGCGACAGCCGCATGAAGGAACGCAAAAAGTACGGCCTCCACGGCGCCCGCCGCGGCACGCAGTTCTCGAAGCGCTAATCGCCGCTTTTGGTCCGGACAACCGATTTTGGCTGCCAACGCCGCCTTCCCCCGTGGAAGGCGGCGTTTTTATTGGTATATAGCCCGGCCATCCTGGCCGGGCGAGTCCTTCTCACTCCAACGACCGCCCATTGCCCGGGCGCCGAGCCAGGATGGCTCGGTTATATATGATCCCCGCGAAACCGCTCAGCCGATTTGGGGTTAGAATCTCTGTGGGCAGCAGGCAGAATCCCCCAGGAGGCGTCCGGACATGTGCTGGCGGGCATTAGCGGCAATTGGACTGGGGTTATTGACGGTTCAAGGCTCGGCCCTCGCCGCTAAGCCCCAACCGGCGAAGGTGGCGGCCCAGATCGACGCTTCGCTGGCGAAGGAAGTGCTGACCGACGGTGTAGCCGTCGCTCCGCGCTGCGACGACGCCACCTACCTCCGCCGCGTCTGGCTCGACATCGTCGGCGACATCCCCACGCCCGAGCACCTGATCGCCTTCACGCTCGATCGGTCGCCCGACAAGCGTCAGCGAGTCGTTCGCGAACTGCTGGCCGATCCGCACTACGGCCTCAACTGGGCCCGCTACTGGCGCGACGTCATCTTCTACCGCCGCATCGAGGACCGGGCCCTCATCGCCGCCAACGCCCTGGAAGCCGACCTCAGCCAGTGGCTGAATGAAAACCTGCCCTGGGACGAAGTCGCCGGGAAGTTCATCACCGCCACCGGCGACGTCCGCGAGAACGGCGCCACCGCGATCATCATGGCCCAGGAAGGCCGCACCGAAGAAACCACCGCCGAGATCGCCCGCATCTTCCTCGGCATGCAAATCCAGTGCGCCCAGTGCCACGACCATCCGTATGACCGCTGGAAGCGCGAGCAGTTCCACGAGCTGGCGGCGTTCTTCCCGCGGATCGGCGTGCGGCCGGTGCGCTCGGCCACGCGACGGTCGTTCCAAGTGGCCGCGAGCGACCGCCAGATGCGGATCCCCAAAAACGACGACGGCAACCGCCCGATGCCCGAG
>DASVCM010000142.1:0-4749 GCA_036381635.1 Lacipirellula sp. | reverse complement strand
GGGCGGCTTGGCCGATTCGCTGGAGAAGGCGTGCCGCGATATGGGCGTCGAAATCCGCCGCGACTCGCCGGTGCATGCGATTCACACTGATCGCCATGGCGTCTGCGGCGTCGGGCTGGAAGACGGTACGCAGATCGATGCTCGCACGATCGCCTCCAGCGTGGACGCGCACGTGACGTTCGAGCGGCTGCTCGACTCGACGATTCTGCCAAACGAGTTTCGCGAAGCGGTCGCGCGGATCGATTACTCCAGCGCCAGCGCGAAGATCAATCTCGCGCTGGCGGAGCCGCCGCAGTTCACCGCCCTCTCGGGCGCAGGCGTCATGCCCCACCATCGCGGCACGATGCACATTGGACCGTCGCTGGACTACTTGGACCGAGCGTATGACGACGCCAAGTACGGCCAGCCGAGTCGCGAGCCGGTGCTCGAGATGACGATGGCCACGAGCGTGGATGATACGCTGGCCCCGCCGGGGAAGCATATCCTGTCGATGTTCGTGCAGTATGCGCCGTACAACCTCGCCCAGGGCACGTGGGACGAGCGGAAAGAGGCGTTCGCCGATCGCTGCATTGAGGTGCTCGCTCAGTATGCCCCGAATGTCCCGCGGGCGATCGAGCATCGTCAGGTTCTCAGCCCGCTGGATTTGGAGCGGGTGTACGGCATCACGGGCGGCAACATCATGCAGGGGGCGATGTCGCCGCATCAGCTTTATTGCTTCCGGCCGGCGGCGGGGTGGGCCGATCATCGCACGCCGGTGCCGGGGCTGTACCTGTGCGGCGCCGCGAGCCATCCCGGCGGCGGCGTGATGGGCGCCTGCGGGAAGAACGCAGCGGTGGAGATGCTGCGCGATAAGGCGTGGTAGCAGCGTTTGCGGTCGAACCCTGTCACCCCGAGGTCCGCCGAGGGGTCCGGTTAGCATACGCCGACAGCTAACCGCGAACCTTGTCCCTCCAGAGCGGGCCTTTTAGACTGAAGGTACCGCTCAACATTATGCTCGCCGGGGCCGAGACGGCCCGGCTCGCTGCGGTTCCCCCGCCCGCCTTTGCCATGCCCACCGAAGAAGAACTCTATCAGGAGCACATCCTCGACCATTACGAGGATCCGTTTCACCGCGGGCATTTGCCGGCGGCCACGCACGCTCACGAGGACAAAAACCCGTTGTGCGGCGACGTGGTGCGAATGGAGCTGGAAGTCGACCCCGGCGGCAAAATTTCGAACGTGTATTTTGACGGCCAGGGGTGCGTCATTAGCCAGGCGTCGGCGTCGATGCTGGCCGAAGAGATGTTCGGGAAGCGAGTGGAGGATGTGAAGCAATTCACCGCCGAGGACATGCTCCAGCTTTACGGCCCGCGGCTGACGCCCAACCGGCAGAAGTGTTGCCTGCTGTCCTGGAAGGTGCTGCAGTCGGCCGTCCACTCGCCTGTGAAAGGAGAATGATGCTGGATGCTCGATGCTTGATGCTGGATGAAAGTCTTATCCAGCATCCAGCAGCCAGCGTCTAGCATCCAGCAAATAGTGAGTACTGTTACGTCCGAGTCCATCGACCGCAGCTTGTTGTTGCCCACCTCGCTGCGCAACGACTTTCCGATTCTCAGCGAGCATGTCGCCGGCGGGCACCCGCTGATCTTCTTGGACAATGCCGCCAGCACGCAGCGGCCGCGGCAGGTAATCGATGCGGTAAGCGGCGTTTATGAGCGAACCTACGCCAACGTCCATCGCGGCATTCATACGCTGAGCGAGCTGAGCACTGAGCAGTATGAGCAGGCTCGCAAATCGGTGCAGCGATTCATCAACGCGGCCCATTTTCAAGAGATCATCTTCACGCAGGGGACCACCGACTCAATCAACACGGTCGCCCGCAGTTGGGGCGATGCGAATCTCCGGGCGGGCGACGAGGTGCTGCTCACGGCGATGGAGCACCATTCGAACCTGGTCCCCTGGCAGCAGGCGGCGGCGCGGACGGGCGCAGTGCTCAAACACGTGCCGCTGACTGAGGATGGACGGCTCGATATGGAGGCGTTCGACCGGTTGCTCACCGATCGCACCAAGATAGTTGCGGTCGCCGGCGTGTCGAACATGCTCGGCACGATCAATCCCGTCGCGGAGATCGTGACCAAGGCTCACGCGGCCGGGGCCCTGGTGCTTGTGGACGGCGCCCAGAGCGTGCCGCACCTGCCGACGGACGTGCAGGCGCTGGACATCGATTTCCTGGCCTTCAGCGGCCACAAGATGGTCGGCCCATCGGCCGTCGGCGTGCTGTATGGCAAGCAATCGTTGCTCGAGGCGATGCCTCCGTTTCGCGGCGGAGGGAGCATGATCAACGAGGTGAAACTCGACAGTTTCACGCCCGCAGAGTTGCCCGCCAAGTTCGAGGCGGGGACGCCGCCCATCGTGCCGGCGATCGGGCTCGGGGCGGCCATTGACTATCTGGAGGCGGTCGGCCTCGGCGCCATTCATCGGCACGAATTGGAGCTGACGCGATATGCTTACGCGGCGCTTTCGCAGATTGAGGGGCTGCGAATTCTTGGCCCGGCGCCCGAGTATCGCACCGGGCTGGTGAGCTTCTCGTCCGAGCGGGTCCATGCCCACGAGTTCGCCCAGGTGCTGAACGACCAGTTCGGCGTCGCCGTGCGCGCGGGCCACCACTGCACGCAACCGCTCCACACGCTGCTGGGCATCACGGCCAGCACGCGGGCGAGCTTTTACTTGTACAACACGCCGGAAGAAGTGGATCAACTCATAGCCGGCGTGATTGCCGTGCAACAGATGTTCGCGCCGAAGGGCCGGCAGCGAAAACGCCGCAAGCCGGATGAATGAGGCGAGCGTCATCCTGGCTCTAACTCAATACACCTCTAGCGACCTGCTCTGAATTCGTACGACGGCAGCCGCAGGTTCACGTTTGGCAGCGTCCTCTTGAGCAGCTTCGCCTCGTCGGGCGTGACGAACTGCTCGAACCGCACGTGCTTGAGGTTTGGCAGGGCGGCCAGCGCCTTGATGCCGCGCTGCGAAACAGGGGAGTCCTCCAGCCACAGCTTTTCGACCGAGACCATGCCTTGCATGTGGAGGAGCATCGAATCGGCGTTCTTGCACGAGTCGATGGCGACGTTCTGCAGGACCTTCAACTTCTTGATCTCCGCGAAACGCGGGTCCGACAAATCGGTCCGCGAGAACACGAGGGTTGTCGCGTTCGCCACGGCCTGCGGCTCGGCGGCAATCCGGGCCATCAGCTCCGGTTCGTAGATGAAAATATCCTCGCCGCGGCCCTGCTTGATTGCGGCCAAATCGCGCTGAACGTGCTCGCCGATGCGCCGCTGCTCCTCGCGCTCTTGCACCCGATCGCCGAACAGAAGCAGGGCCGCAACCGCCGCAATCACGGCCAGCAGGACCACGCCGCCGCGAGCATAGCTGACCGCCGCCGCTGCAGCGTGCGGATGAGCGTTGATAGGGATAGCCGGGCTTGCGCTAGTCATGGTTTGAACCGCCGCGACTGACGAGATCGGAGGTCGCGATCACAGGCGGCTCGGAACGACGTTGCCGCCTCTATATAAATCTAGCTTGCTGCCGAGCCGCAAATCGCGTCGACCCCGTTTTCCCTCGATCGGCCAGACGGCCGCCGCCTGCCGATTATCCGGGCAAATCTGCCGAGATTCTTAGGGCGACGGCTGCTCCCTGGTATATTACAACCGCTCTCCGCGGCCGCCACACTCCACGCGAGCGTTGTCATGCGAATGCCCAGCCCGTTTCCCTTTCCTCAGCGGCGGTCCTATGGGTACGGCGGCTACGGCAGCCAATCACTGTTTGGTCGCACGCGACGGGGCGGCGGCGGCTTCAAGGCGCGACTGATCATCGCTCTGGTGTTCATCGGGTTTGCCTTGATCAGCTACTACGGGAAGCCGGGCGACCTGAACGAGGTGACGGGCGAGACCGAGCGGGTCGCGCTTACGGAAGAAGCGGATGAGATCGCGCTGGGGCTGCAGGCGGCCGGCGAGATGGTCGGCATGCACGGCGGGCCGTCGCGGGATATCGCTAGCCAGCAGCGAGTCAACACCATTGGCTTCCGACTGCTCGACCAGCTCGACGAGCGGCTCGCGGCCGAAGGTCGCCGCAATCCCTATCGCGACGCGTTTCAGTTCACGCTGCTTGCCGATCCGCAAACGGTGAACGCTTTTGCTCTGCCCGGCGGGCCTGTGTTCATCACAGAAGGGCTTTATCGTCGCCTCGAGACGGACGGCCGCATTGCCGGCGTGCTGGGGCATGAAATCGGCCACGTTCTTTCGCGGCACAGCAACAAGCAGATGGCCCGGCAGGGCTTGTTTCAGGGAATCGCCGGCGCCATCGGCGTCTTGGGCGGCGACATCAGCAGCGCCCAGATGGGCCAGATGGTCGGCGCCGTGCTGAGCACGCGCTACGGCCGTGATGCGGAGCTCGAGAGCGATCGCTGGGGCGTGCGGCTGATGGCCGACGCCGGCTACGACCCGCGAGCGATGATCGAAGTGATGCGGGTGCTCGACGAGGCCGGCGGAGGCGGCGGCCAACCGGAGTTCTTGAGCACGCACCCCAAGCCAGCGAACCGCGTCGAGTACATCGAGAAAGTTATCGCCGAGCAATTTCCCGAAGGCGTGCCGCCTGGGCTACGCGAGTAAAATGCAGCCGCAGATCGGTCAGCTTCGAGGAGCAGAAGAGAACAGCCGCAAAAGGGCACAAAAGACGCAAAAAAAAGAGAGAGGCAAATGGCTGTCGATCTCCAGA
>DASVCM010000141.1:0-4009 GCA_036381635.1 Lacipirellula sp. | reverse complement strand
CGCCTCGCTGAAAATCGAGTTCTGGATCGTGATGTTGACAGTCGGCAGCTTGAGCTCCTTGGGCCCGCCGGGCGGCAGGTACATGTGGCGGTACATCGACATGTTTTCATCGAGTCCCCAACTCGCCGAGACGTGGTCGATCATGATGTTCCCCACGGGGTTGCCGCCGAGCGAGTCGTTGCGGTCGCCAACCCAGGTGGCGCCGCGGCGGAACCGCATGTGGCGAATGACCACGTCGTGCGTTTCCAGCTCGACGGTGTCGCCGGCGATGCACACCCCGTCGCCGGGGGCCGAGCTGCCGTCGATCGTGATGTAAGGAGCGCGAATGATCAGCCGCTCCTTGAGCTTGATGATGCCGGCGACGTTGAAGACGACGATGCGCGGGCCGCCGGCCTCGCAAGCCTCGCGAAAGCTGCCGGGGCCGCCGTCTTCCAGCGTGGTGACGACGAAAACTTTGCCGCCGCGGCCGCCGAAGCTGTACATGCCGCCGCCCTGGGCGCCGGGGAAGGCCGGGATCTCCGCCTGTGGCAGATCCTCGGGATGCGCTGCCGAGGGGATGTACGGCTTGCCCTTGGCTTCCCAGCGTTTGATTTCGGGGAGCGCTTTATCCCACGCTTCGTCGGAGTGCTTCATCACCAGATCCAGCCGCCGTTGCGATTCGGCGGCGACCTCTGAAGAGATCTTGGGGTAAGCCGCCCAGGCCACTGAAGCCAGTAGCGCTGCAGTCGCGACCGTGAGGAAGAGAAACTGGCTCTTGATACGCTGCATTTTTATGTCCTCAGTTGTTGGCGTCTTGTTTGTTTGACTGCGAGAGCTGGCTCTCGGCCTGCTTTAAGTCATAACCTTCCGACGAGAGGTAGTTGTTGATCCGCCCTTTATACTTATTGAACCACCAGTGCTTCTTTTCCGACGAGCCGGCGTCCATGGCGTATTCTCGGGCTTCCAGCAGGTTTGCGAGCACGACGGCTTTTTGCTCCTCGGTCAACTGCGGCAGCAGTTCCTGATAGCGGCGAAAAGTGATCGGCACGACGCCATAGGTCATGCCGTCTTTGATTTGATTTACTTGATCGGGCGACAACTCGGCGGCCAGTCGCGCCGTGAAAGTTCGATGGAGCCGAAATGCCGCAAAATCGATTTGCTGTTCGATGGCGGCGATGGTTATCTTGGCTTCGGCCATGGCCGCGTCGCGGCTTTCCGCGCCGTACGGCCCTTTCGCCGCCGTCACGCGCGCATCGCGGTCGTCATGAAGCTTGCTCAGGGCGACGTACTGGTCGGCGATCAGGTCGCGAACGCGCTTGCGCTGGCCGTCGTCGGCCAGCGCCAGCGGCGCCAGGATTTTGTCGGCTCGGCCTTCGACCACCGTTCGATACTCCGCGTCCGGCGGCTCTTCGGCTGATTCGTCGGCTTGGTCGGCCGGCCACCGGCCCTCGCGAATGGGAACCGATTTTAAGTGCGCGGGATCGATAACGACGTGTTTGATCCGCTGGCGCTTCCAGGTGTAGGTGATGTGAATAAGGCCGTCGCTGGTTTGGATCACGGCGGGATAGGAGAACTCGCTCTCCGGCTGGTCCTCCAACACCAGCGCCGCATTCCAGGTCTTGCCGTCGCTGGAGACGGCGACATTCAGCGGGCTGCGGCCTTCGGGCGCGTGGTTATAAACCAGCAGATGGCGACCGTCGGCGAGCGTCACGGCGTCGGTTCCGGCGCTGGGATTGGGGAGCCCCGTCGTCGTCATCTCGCCCCACGTTTGGCCGTTGTCGGTCGACCAGATTTGAAAGACCCCGCTGGATTTGGTCCGGCCGACGGCCTGCAGGCGGCCATCGCCGTGCTGCAGGATGCTCGGCTGAATCGCGCGGATGACCGCGGGGTCGTTGACCGGCGGGGTCGCCTTCCAGGTCTTGCCGCCGTCGGTGGAGCGCTCGAAGTGGACGCGCCAACCCTCGTGCTCGGTGCTGGTGGGTGAAAGGATGTCGCCGCTGGGAAGCTGCACGGGCTTGTTCTTGACCGGGCCCAAGATTCCTTCCGGCAGCCGCTTCGCTTCCGACCAGGTCTGTCCACCATCGGACGAAGTCATCACCATTCCCCACCAATCGCGCGGCGTCGGGCCGACCTTGTAGAAGAGCATCAGCGGGCCGCCTCGGGGCTGGAAGAGCACCGGGTTCCAGGTCGGATAGCGCTCGTCTTCGTGCACGCCGTTGGCCACTTCGACCGGCGTGGTCCAACGGTCTGCGCCCTTGGGCTTCCGAGCGAGCCAAATCCCCACGTCGGGATGCCGCTCGCGCGTGCCGCCGAACCAGGCTGCGACCAGATCGCCGTCAACCTCAGCGATGGTCGAAGCATGGCACGACGGAAACGGCGCCGACTCGTAGATGAACTCCGCCAGAATTACGCCGTTCGGTTCGCTCGTCGCTGCCGGTTCGGCGCCGCTTCCACCCGACGCCAGTACGCACGACGAGATGGCGGTGAGAAGAGCTGACGTCCCCCAAGTTGAACGAACATCGTGCTTCATCAGTTGCTTTCGCCTCGGCTGTTCTTCGGCAAACGGACTTCTAATTGAGCCAGATCGGAAGATCTCGCGGCTTCCTGCCCATCGATCCATACCGCCAGGCCTGTTCCACGCTGATACCGGCTGCCGTCGCGATCCCACGCAACCGTCACCGTACGGCCATGATAGGGGACGCCGTCCAGACAGAACCAATCCCAAGCGTCTTCCGGCAGCAATGGATCGATGACGAGCACCTCGTCCGCTCGGGGAACGATCCCGACCAGTCCGCTGATAACCAGGTCGTTGAACGTCGAATGATTGTAATAGCGGCTGCGCTCGGCCTTTTCGCCTTTGATGAGCCACTCGCCGGTAATCTCGTCATGGTACTCGCCGATGTACGCCTTGCCATCCAGTTCATGGGCGCGGGCGTATGAGAGCAGTTGCTCGAAGTAATGACGGCGCGTTACATAGGGCTGCGGCTTGTCTCGCAACACGTTCGCGAGCCCGGTGAGCGTCTGGCTCGTCGCGAACGGCCACACGGCGCCGTCCCATTCGCACGTGCCTGTGCCGTGCGTGCGAAACTCCGGGTGCCGCCGCTCGGCGGTCGTCAGGCCTCGTGGGGCCCAGAAGCCCTGTGGGTCGGTGATCTGCATCCAGGCCTCAGCGTGCGCCGGCTCGGCGAGATCGAACATCCACGGGATGAACCCGATGGCTTCGCGGGCGTCGGAGAGGTCGCCCGACTGCTTGCGGACTTTAAAGAAGGCGGCGTCTAGGTCCCAGAGCGTCTGCAGCAGCTTCGTCTTCAGCTCCTCGTGCTTGGCGCGAAACTCGGCTTCGAGCGAGGCATTGCCGGCGAGGCGAGCGATGTTCGCGATCGCGCGGGCGTTGGCCGCCATGTAGCTGTTGATCGTCGGCCGGACGTTCTTTTCGCGCCGGCCGCCGCTGATCGATTCTTCCATGCCGTCGGCGACATCGTACTGCCAGAACAACCCGTCGTCGCGTTGGCGCTCCGCTTCCCAGGCGCGATAGTCCGCGGCCAGGTTGGGCAACAAGTCAACGAGGAGCGAGGCGTCGCCTGTCACCAGGTATCGCTCATACAGGGCCGCGGCGGCCCAACTGCTGAACTTATGGAAGTGCGCCGCGCGGCCGCCGTCGGGACCGGAGCGAAACCAGAACGTGGCGTAGTCGTCGAGCCAGCGCCCATCGCGAAGCCAGCGTCCCTCGGTTAGCTGATGGCCGAGCGCGCACGAGATCGTGTTGTGCGGCCCGGCGTGGCTGACCGGCAGGATGAATTCGGTCATGACGACGCCGTCGGGCGTCTCTCGGAAATGTTTCCGGTACGTCCACCAGCGAAAGTAGTAGATCTCCTCCAGCAGGCCCGAGGGACAATCGAGCAGCGGCGCCTGGGCGACGATCCAGGCCCAGACGTCTCGATTGGGAACAAGATTGACGACCGCCTCTTCGTCGGCCGCGTTGTACTTATCAACGTAATGCGAGTAGCTGTCGGGATCGAGAATCGCGAAG
>DASVCM010000140.1:0-4872 GCA_036381635.1 Lacipirellula sp. | reverse complement strand
ACGCCCGCATAGGCTTGTTGCGTCGAGACGATCGTCTTGATGTGCTCAACATTGGCCAGCAACGCTTGCGTCTCTTCTAACAAAGCCTGCTCGTCGACGCGAAGCTGTTCGGTGAGCGCCTTGAGGAAGGCGGGGACCTGTTTGCCTCGCGCGTCGTTCGCGACGAAATCGCCCAGATCGCCCTCGTGGGCGTCGAGCAGCGAGACCAGCCGATCGAGCTGGCTGCGCTTAGACGTTCGCAGCCGCTCGTTCAGCGTATTGGCCGAAACGTTGACGCTGTTGAGCACGTTGCCAACATTGTGCAACACGCCGGTGGCGATCTCGGCCATGCCGGCGCGGCGTGCGGAGGCCAGCAACTCCTGGTGAACTTCCTCGAGCTCCTTCTCCGCTCGGCGGCGCTCGGCGACTTCGACGCTCAAGTCCCGGTTCGCTTCGGACAACTGTCGGGTGCGCTCATCAACGCGCAGCTCCAGGTCGTCGTGAGCCTGTTGCAGGGCCCGCTTGCTTGTTTCGATCTGTTCGAGCATGCGGTTGAACTCATCGTACAGCGAGCCCAGCTCGTCGTTGCCCTTTTTCGCCACGCGTATCGAGTAGTCGTTCTCGACGGCGACGCGCTGAGCGGCCTTGCCGAGCGCCAGAATCGGCGCCGAGATCGTGCGCTGCATCCTTGAGGCCAGCAGGAAGGCGGCCAGGAATGAGACGATCATGACGATGGCGACGTGGGTAAAATGCTCGAACAGCTCCTGGCGAACGGAGTTCAAGGCGGCGCGGAAGTAAATGACGCCGATCTGGTCGGAACTTGCGTAAATCTCTTCGGAGACTTCGAGATAGCCGTCGTCAGTGAAGTGATGGCCGGTCCGGGGAGGTTCCGCCGGCAGCGATTGATTGGCGACGGAATCGTCGACGGCGTAGGTGGCGAACACGTCGCCGTCGGCGTCGTAAATACAGGCCGCTTCCACCGTTGGCTGCAGCCGCAGCGACGTCAGAATCTGTTTCGCCGATTCGCTGTCGTCGAACGTCAGGGCCGCTTCCGTGTTCGAGCCGAGCACCTCGGCCAGCGCCGAGAGCTGCCGCACGAGTGAGCTGTGGGCGAACTTCACGTCGTTATAGATGAACGCCGCATGGGATAGAGCTAGCGCAAGGGCGACCGCCGCTACAACCAGTAGCATGAGCTTCTTGGTGATCGACACATTTCGCAGCATGTGCATCGCGTTGCTTAGCTCGAGGGCCCGGTCGGTTTGGCGCTTACGTGGCGTCCGACAATTTTTGCGAGTGAGAGCAGCTTGGAGCTGATCTTCAGTTGATTCTCTTGCGTCACGTCGGCGTTAAACGCGAAACGGACCTTGTTTCCCTCGATGAAGAACTGAGCCCCGCCGCCGCGCGTAATGAAGTCGTCGGCCTCTCCCACGACCAGGAGCGGCTGCCCGCGAATCGCCCGCAACACGGCTTCTTGCTGCTCGGGCGGCGTGGAGCGCGGAATGAACAGCAGATGGCAGCCGGCGATTTCGTCGGTAGTGGTCAGTCGGCGGATGGAGATCGCATGGCCGTTCACCTGCTTGGACCGCGCGATGTCTTCGAGCACGCCCTCGAACGGATCGGCGAAGAAGATGCCGATGACAAACGGCTCGCCTTTCTGAGGCGCCGCCTCTGCAGGCCATTCGACATACGTGCAAAAGTGATAGAGGAAGGCCGCCTTGATCGCATATTCGCGATCAATGACGGCGGTTGGGCTGGCCGATTGAGCCCGGGCCGCTCCGGCGGCGCCCGCCCAGACGATAAGCGCAGCCGTCGCCCAGCCAAGGCGCGGCATGGCCAATTTGCGGCGTCGTCCGTCGGCGCACTTTGTTCCCATTACACTCACTATGCGGCGCTGCTGAGCGGCGCTATTAAGTAGTAGCTCGCGAAACTCGTGGGGAATCGTCGAACAGAGCCGACCGCCGTGCCGCCGGCGCCGTTTGCGATCCCCGCAGGCTCTATCGCTTCCAGGTCAAGGTAGTGAATATTTCGTGTTGCACTTCTGTACCGTGTACGCCGCTTAGTCGGTCGACGAACTCGGCATGCCGGTCGTCGAGCAGATTGCGGCCGACTACCGCCCATTCCAGATTCTCGATCGGGCGCCAGGCGAGCCGGGCGTCGGCCGTCAGGTAGCTGGAGACGCCCAGCGAGGCGAGGTTGTCGACGTATCGGCCGATCAGGTCGAAATCGAGGTCGGACCGCAGTTGCCACGACGACCGCAGATACGCCTGATTGTGCGGACTCGAGCCTTGCATGGTGTTGGTCGCCTCCACATCGTGAATGTCGAGGTACAGCAGCGAGTATGAGCCGGTCAGCAGCCAGTCGCGACGAAGCTGCAGCGTGCTGGAAAGCTCGGCGCCGTAGGTGTCGGCGAGCAATGAGTTCTCGTAGGTGACCGGGACGATTATTGCGGGAATTGCGGGATCAAAGAACGGCGCTCCCGGAAGCCCCGTCACGGCCAGGTCGGTGTAATCGTTCCAGAAGAGGGCAAGGTCCCAGGAGAACTCGCGCACCGGCTGCGCCCGATAGCCGAACTCGACCGCCAGCAGGTCCTCCGACTCGACGTTGTCATTGCCCGAGACGCGGCTAAGCACCGGGCCGGTTGGCGATTCGAGGCGGTGGAACAGCAGGTCGTGTTCGACGCGGCTGGGCGTCCGCACCGCCCGCGAGACGGCCGCCCAGGCCGTTTGGCGCTCCGTCGGCGTGTAGAGCAAGCGGATGGAGGGTTGGTACTCGAAGCCGGTGAAGTCGTTGTGTTCGAACTTCGACCCGGCGATGAAGTACCACAAATCCTCTTCCAGCGTGATCTCATCCTGCAGGAAGTAGCTGAACAGATTCGTGTTGCGGGTCGCCGGATCGAAGGCGATGTTCAAATTGCCCAGGAATCGATCGTCGATGTGACGGTAGCCCGCGCCGCAGATGACGTTGTGGCGCTCGCCCAGGGGAAAGCGGTACTGCAGGTCGACGTCGAATGTCTCTTGTTCCAGATCCATCACCGGGGATATGCGGCCGTAGCGATCGTAATAGGTCTGAATCGACCAGTCGGAATCGTCGTCGAGGACGTGTGTCCACCGCATCAGACAGTTTTGACCGAAATCGTGGTTGTCGTACGCCCGGTCCGCTAGAAACGGCGATGTCGGCGAGAGGACGGATTTCGCTTCGCCGGAGTCGCCGTCGAAGAAATCGCCCTGTACGGTGAACGTATCTTCGTTCGTCGGCGTCCAGTCGCTGCGGAACCCGCCGCGGGCCTGCCGCCAGTCGTCGGCCTCGGGGCCGAACAGGTAGCCGCCGTCGCGTTCAAACTGCTTGCCGTAGGCCCGCCAGTGGAGATTCTCGCCGATCTGGCCGCCGTAGCGGACGGTGCTGAAGCCGCGCTCCTCCGTGCCGGTCCCGCCATGCACGAGAACGCCCTGCGTATCCTTGGCCTGTTTGGTAATGATATTGATGACGCCGTTGACCGCGTTGGCGCCCCACACCGTGGCGCCAGGGCCGCGGATGACCTCGATGCGCTCGACGTCCTGCAGAACGACGTCCTGGTGGCTCCAGATGACGCCGCTGAAAAACTGCGAGTAGACGGCGCGGCCATCGATCTGCACAAGCAGCTTCGATGCGTAGAGATTGTTGAAACCGCGCGAAGTGATGGCCCACTTATTGGCGTCGATACGGGCTACTTCAATGCCGGGAACCATCCGCAGCAGGTCGGGGATATTGTTCGCCCCGCTGTGGCGAATCATCTCCGGCGTGATGACAAACACCGCTGCGGGGGACTTGCCGACGGTGCTCTCCTGGCGCGAGACGCTGCTCACCACTTCCTCGAGCGCCGGCGCCGCCACTTTCACGTCGGCCTGTGTGAGCTGTTCGAGGTCCATGTTCAATACGTCTTGCCCGGCCGGCTGAGGCGCCGGCGCGGCGGAGGCTTCCGCCGGCTGTTCGGGCGCCGCCCAGACCGGGGCTGGCTCGGCCAGCGAGAGCGAGGCGCCCGCCAGGACGCCGAGGACCCCGCACGCGATGGCGCGAAATTGAAATGGATGTATACGATGCTGCACGGTACGTCCCTGCCCGCGACGACGTGGAGACCGAAGGTGATGAATTCGCCCAGGCGTGTTCCTGCTAGCGGGGACCGGACAACGCGGGGACCTTCGCAAGCAACGTTTGCCCGAGGTGCATCATCGGCGCAAACGGCGGCGAGGGCGCAGCTTAAGTAATGTGGTTCGCCGCCGAATGCCCAGTCGCCGCCTGGATAGAGGAACTCACGACTGCTACAGCCGGAAATCTGGAGCTGTGGAAAACCGCATTCGATTGCCGCCGCCGCGTTCTAGCGAGCCAAACCGATGTGCGTAAATCGATCGGTGCGATTCTGACGGTTAGCTCTGCTGCGGCGACAAAAACAGAAGCTACTTTTGTTCGCCGCAGGGCGCATCAAGGCAGGCCCTTCGGCTGAGACTCATTGGGCACGCTTTGGAACTGCAGACCGTGGCTGAGATCAATAACCGCGATAACCGCCGGATTCTCATCGTCGACGACACGCGCGCGATCCACGACGACTTCCGCAAGATCCTGTGCGGCGAGGAAACGAACGACGAACTCGAGGGTTTGTCGCAGGCGCTGTTTGGCGACGAACCGTCGACAACGGTCACGCGGACGCGGTTTGAGTTGGAGTCCGCCTACCAGGGTCAGGAAGGACTGCAAAAGCTAATTGCCGCCAAGGAAGCGGGGCGACCCTTCGCCGTGGCGTTCGTCGACATGCGGATGCCGCCCGGCTGGGACGGCGTCGAGACGACGCTCGAACTTTGGAAAGTGGCTCCGGATTTGCAGATCGTGATTTGCACCGCGTACTCGGACTATTCCTGGGACGAT
>DASVCM010000139.1:0-2203 GCA_036381635.1 Lacipirellula sp. | reverse complement strand
TGCCTCGTGGCGGCCGCCGATGAAGCCCTGTACGAGGCCAAGCATCACGGTCGCAATCAGATTCGATTACGGATCCTGATTGGCGATCAGGACCGGCGGTTGCGGCAACTTGCGATGCAACGTCGCTTCAGCCGCTGGCTCGTCCAGCACGAACTGCTCGACATTCCGACGGTCTCGCGAGCGCTGCTCCAATGCCCAGCCGACCATGTCCGCATTGGCGAACTCGCCCAGCGGCAGCGGATCCTGGACGACGAGCAAGTGCGGCAAATCCTTCACGACCAGCGTCAAAACGGGGAGCGGTTCGGCGAAGTCGGACTGCGGCTCGGGTTGTTAACCGAGGAACAACTCACGTATCTGCTCGCTCTCCAGCAAGAGAACCCCCGCGCGCTGGCAATCGCGATTGCCCGGCTGGGACTCTTGAACCCGCAAGCCGTGACCGAGTCGCTCGAACGCTATTTGAAGGAAACGGTTCCACAGCCAGAGACCGTTCCAGGCTGATTCTCAAGCCGCATTCTTAAGTGGAATCAGGAATCAGCCGGAGAAGCCCACGGACCGCGCTCCTTGGGCCTTGGGCGAATGTCGGCTCCGCGGCAACTCGCACTTGCGGAAGCGATCGACTATAGTGCTCGGAACGGACTGATTCCTCCCGACAATTGCGAGATCATCATGGCCGGTGCGTACACGCGTGAACGGGAGGTGGCGATCGAGGCGGTGCGGCAGGCGGCCCGCATCTGCCGGGCGGTGCAGGCCACCATCACTCCCGACGTTTTGGAAAAGAAAGACCGCAGCCCCGTGACGATTGCCGACTACGGCAGTCAGGCCGTCGTCTGCCGCCTGGTGGGCGAGGCCTTTCCGTCCGACCCCATCGTCGGCGAGGAAGAGGCGGCTCAGCTTCGCAGTCCCGAGAACGCTGAGTTCCTCCAGCGGGTACATCGCGAGATCACTCAGCTCTACGGAGACGTTTCCCCCGATCAAATCTGCGGCTGGATCGATCGCGGCGGTGCCGATGCCACCGGTCGGCGATATTGGACGCTCGACCCGATCGACGGCACCAAGGGCTTTCTCCGAAAGGAACAATACGCGATCGCTTTGGCACTGTTGGTGGATGGCCGGATCGACGTGGCCGTCCTCGGTTGCCCCAATTTGCCGCTGACGCCGGGGGGCGCTGACCACGGAGCCGTGTTCTATGCCGTGCGTGGGGAAGGGGCGTACGTGGTACCGCTCGAAGGGAACGCCGCACCGCGTCCGGTGCGTGTGAGTCAGACCAACGAGACGCGCTCGGCCCGGTTCTGCGAGTCGGTCGAATCGGGACACAGTTCGCACAGCGACTCGCAGGCGATTGCCGAGCGGCTGGGGATCACCGCCGCCCCGGTGCGGCTCGACAGCCAGGCGAAGTACGCGGTCGTGGCTCGCGGCGAAGCCGACATCTACCTGCGGTTGCCCACCAAGGCCGACTACTTCGAGTGCATTTGGGACCATGCCGGCGGCGTGCTGATCGTGGAAGAGGCGGGCGGTCGCGTGACCGACGTGGCCGGCCGGTCGCTCGACTTTACGAAGGGCCGCAAGCTGACGGGCAATCGCGGCGTGGTCGTGACGAATGGCCGCATTCATGACGCGGTTGTCTCTGCCGTGCAGGCCGTCGGCGTGAAGTAGCCGCCCAGACCAGCCCGAAGCGCGGGCGAGGGACTTCAGAATTACATGGATGACGTGTGGCTTTGTCTGGCGGCCGCCGCCGCGGGTGTCGTCAATGCCGTCGCCGGCGGCGGGACGCTGCTGACGTTTCCGGCGGTGTATGCGGCGCTCGGTTCCACCGCCGAAGCCGCTGTCGTGGCCAACGCGACCAGTACGGTGGCGCTGTTTCCCGGCTCGCTGGCCGGGGCCTGGGGCTATCGCGCGGAACTGGTCGGCGCGCGCGAGTGGTTCCGACTGCTGATTGTCCCCAGCCTTGTCGGCGGGCTGATTGGTTCATTGCTGGTGACGCAGTTGCCGGAAAATCTCTTCAAGCAACTCGTGCCGTGGTTGATCCTCGTCGCCGCTTTACTCTTCCTGCTGCAACCGATGATTGCCCGCTGGACCGGCATCGGCCGTCCGCACACACCGACGCCGGCCGTGGCTCTGGGCGTGATCGGCTTTCAGTTTCTCGTCGGCGTGTACGGCGGCTATTTTGGAGCCGGCATCGGCATTCTGATGCTGAGCGCGCTGG
>DASVCM010000138.1:0-2824 GCA_036381635.1 Lacipirellula sp. | reverse complement strand
TTCGACTACAAGCCGCTCTTGGACCGCGAAGACGGCAAACTCCTCGAGTTCAACGACGCCCGTAACCTCGCCCGCACCGGCAAGGGCGCCAAATCGCGCGTGATGAAGTCGCTCTGGAAGTTTCAGCAGCGCGGCGAGTCGGGCAAGTGGACCTCCGATCTCTTCCCCGAGATGTCCCAGAAGGTCGACGACCTCTGCTTCATCCACGGCATGCACACCGAGGGCGTGGCCCACGGCCCGGCGACGCTGTTCCTCCACACCGGCGCCACGAACCTCGTGCGCCCGTCCATGGGCTCCTGGACCGTCTATGGTCTCGGCGCTGAGAACGATAACCTCCCGGCGTTTGTCGTGCTCGCCCCGTCGCTCGGCAACGGCGGCCCGCGCAACTTCGGCAACGCCTTCCTGCCGGCCGTCTACCAAGGCACCGCCATCGGCCGCGCCGGCATCCCCGCGAAAGATTCGAAGATCCGCCACCTGCTCAACACGAGTCGCTCCGCCGCCGATCAGCAAGCTCAGTTCGACCTGGTGCAAGCCCTCAACCACGAGCAAGCGAAAGCCCGCCCCGGCGACACCGAGCTCGAAGCGGTGATCGACTCCTACGAGCTCGCCTTCCGCATGCAACGGCACGCGCCTGAAGTGCTCGACCTGACCAAAGAGACGCAGGCGACGCTCGACATGTACGGCATCGGCCGCCCCGAGACCGACGACTACGGCCGCCGCTGCCTGATGGCCCGCCGCTTAGCTGAATCGGGCGTCCGCTACATTCAGGTGAACTACACCGACAACTCGAACAATCCGCCCTGGGATCAGCACTCCGACATGCCGAAGCACGCCACGCACGCGGCGGCCGTCGATAAACCCATCGCAGGGCTGCTCATCGACCTCAAGCAGCGCGGCCTGCTCGAGGACACGCTCGTCTGGTGGGGCGGCGAGTTCGGTCGCAACCCGTTCGCCGAGAACAACGGCACCGGCCGCGACCATAACCCGAACGGCTTCACCGTCTGGCTAGCGGGCGGCGGCGTGAAGGCCGGCTTCTCCTACGGCGCCACCGACGACTTCGGCCACGTCGCCATCGAGCAGAAGGTTCACATGCACGACCTGCACGCAACGATCCTCCATCTGCTCGGGCTTGATCACAAGCAGCTCACCTACCGTTACGCCGGCCGCGACTTCCGCCTCACCGACGTCGCCGGCGTCGTGAAGCATGAGCTCTTCACGTAGCAGAATAGAGAGACGCACAATGCGCGCAAAAAGAAACCGGCCGATGCAGATGTATCGGCCGGCGATCAAGGGTGGCTGACGGGGATCGAACCCGTGACCTCCAGAATCACAATCTGGCGCTCTGCCAATTGAGCTACAGCCACCACAAGGGCAAGCGTTCGATGGTACCCGTCGAACCTGCAGGGGTCAACGCGCGGCGGCTATCGGTTCGTTTGAGCCCCGTCACCTCGGGGTCCGCCGAGGCGTCCGGCTAGATTCCTCGGCGGACCTCGGAATGACAGGAGCCCACGCCGATTCCGCTCACCGTGACTTGAAGAACTTGACGTAGGCGCCGTAGCCGATGCCAATGCCGATCCCCGCGCCAACCCCGCCCAAGAAGAGGGCCAAACCCAAGGGGAATTCGCTTTGCGTCACGTGAGCAAGGATCGTCAACATGTGTATGACTCCTGGTTGATTCTAAGGTTCGCAGTGTAGTCATCTCGCTGGAGCGAGATGACCTGCCTCCCGCGGAACGCGAGAGGCCTACACTCACGGCGTCACGACGCCGGTCGCCGGTAGGCTTTCCATGAATGCCTGATACTCGCGATCGAGCTCGCCGTAGCTGCGACCGGTCAACTCTGCGAGTGTATCGGCCCGGTCGCGTCCCGCATAGGCGAGCCGCAGCAGCTCCCGAAAGGCCTGCCGGTAGTCGCCGTCATTGTAGTCCATGAAAAACGACGCCAGCCCCGCCGACTGGCTGTACAACCGCGCAATGTCCGGCCGCTGCTGCAGGTCGATCATCCCCAACCCCGACAATTCAGCCAGCGGTACGTGGTAGCCGTCAACCACACGTCGATGGCGCGCCGCCGGGACTCGGCCAGCATCGGGCGTGCCAATTGTGAACGCGCGGCGACCTGAGCCGGGAAGTTCCGTGAGCGACTCGAAATAGCAAGCCACTCCTTCAAGCGCCCAGGCGTTCGAGGCGGCGCCAAGATGGCGCGTCGGCCGCGGCGCCGACTCGTAGAAGAACTGATGGACCGCTTCATGAGCGATCGTGCCGGCGTCCTGGTCCTCGCCGGCGAAGAAGTGGGACTCGCGCTGGGCGTCGAAGTAGATGCCCAGCGTAATGCCGATCTGCGGCTGGCGCCGCAGCAGGGCCGCATTGTACTCGTCGCGGTTGCGATGATAGGTGACCCGGAACGGCTGCCGCTTGAACCCGGTCGCCTGTTTACCGTCGAGCCGAGCTTGCAGCTCGGAAGACGTGAGCGCAAACTCGCCGAAGAGCTGCCGCCAGAGTTGGTAGAGCGTCTCGAGACGAACCGCTAGCTCAACCCCTGCCGCACGACTGACGTTCGTAGTAATCAGGAAGTGGTCAGTCCGTACGGTCCAACCGCGATCGACCGTTGCATGCCGTTCAGCGTCTTCCTCGCCTGAAATCCATTTGCTGCCCCACGGCCGAAGTCCCTGCTTGAACTTCCCCACGTGGTCGGCCTTGATCCAGCCGAACTCCCGGCTCCACACGTGGCCGGTCTCCAACATCCGTTTAGCGTACTTGCCGGCCCAATGGTCGCCGACGCGTTGATACCCGAGCAGCCGGCGGGCGTCGGCGTGATCTGGATCGAGA
>DASVCM010000137.1:0-2969 GCA_036381635.1 Lacipirellula sp. | reverse complement strand
CGCGGGGACGTGGCTGGGCGTGGCCGGGCTCTCCTGGAATGTGTACAGCGCCTGGTGGTACATCACCGTCTGGGTATGGACGCTGGCGGCCGTCTATTACTTGCGCTATCGAACGGAAAAGTGGAAGGCGATGCGGGTTATCGATCAAATCCACCACGGCCATGGACGCGGCGCGCCCGGCCTCAATAGCGAGCCCCGGAGCGAGGAGGCGCCGTCACCTACGGTGGTTGCCGCACATTAAGCGGCGCCACCTATCGCAGGATCTTCGGAACCATGCCGCGGATTCGCGGGGCAAAGCCCTCGTCCTCGGATTCGTCCGTTGCTGGCGATGTCGCCGATCCAGCCGGGTTGGCGGCAAGTGCCGGCGGCGGCACATGCTCCAGCAGGCGGCGGGGCAAATAGCTGTCCACCAACCGCTGGCAATCCATGAGCTGGCCTTCCTCGAGCGCCGCCTTGGCCCCCAGCAGCCGCTTTGAGAGTTCCACCCGCTGCGCATCAGCGAAGCGAAGATCGTAGAGCCGCACGTCGTCGATCCACACCTGGCCGTTGCCGGTTAGGTGAAACTGCACGCGCATTTTGCCGTCAGCGGCGAGCGGCAGGTCTTCGACGGCAAACTCCCGTTCGGTCCACGTGGCCGAAAGCGTCTGGTCTCCCAGCGCGATGTACCGCTGCCGCATAGCGCCCGCCGACTCGTATTCGACCCAAGCGTAAAGTTGCGAGCCGGGCTGCAACTCGGCGCCGCGGACCTTGGCGCGCACCACAATTTGGCCGGTCGCCGGAAGGGAGAACAAATGACTCTGGATCGCAACGCCCAGCGTATCTTCACTCGTGAGATGAACGCTCCGGCCAATGGACTGCTCGTCGAGGGCGACGTCGACGGCGCCCCGTTTTCCCATGCGAGGCTGCCAGCCGCGGAGCCGGCCATCGTCGTCGACTAGCTCGAAGTGGGGGTTCTGAAGCTCGCGGTAGGCCCGCTCCACGTTGAGCCCTGCCATCCGCGTCTCGATTTCGGAGACAAGATGCGCTAAGTCCGCGGCGGCTTCCGGGGCAATCTGCGGCGTCAATTCACCGACGCGCATGTCTGGCGATGAAAATCGCCGAACATGAATCGCGAACGGCGCCAGCGTCAACTCCAGCTTCTGCTCGCCTCGCGGCAAGATGCCGCGGGCTGGCTCGCCGGCTGCGTTGACAGCTGCGGCGGTCGAGCCGCCGACGGCGATCGGAACGCCTAGTTGTCGCCAGTGGAGATCGATGCCGGCCCCAACAAGCAACGCCACGTCCACAGGCCACCGCGATTCATTTATCAGACAAACGGTAGTCGATTCGGCTTCGCGGTAGACCCGGATAGTAATGGGCGCGCGTCGCTCGGTCCGAACGTCCCCGGTGGCGGCCGGAAGCTCCTGGAAACCCCGCAGCGCCTCGGCATGCACCGGATTGTCCGCTAGCGGAAACGTTTCAGCCCCCGTCGCTACGATCGCCACGTCGCGGGCCGTAAGCGCGGCGGCTAAACCCTGCAGCGCCGCCTCGCCAGCCGGAACTGAAGCGCTCGTGACATTGAAATAAGTGCGGTCGGAGCCGAACGGGCTTTGAGCGTCGAACGACGGCAGTCGCAACCTCGTCGAGGCATGGAACAGCAATTCGCCCGCCTGCGGGTGGCTTGCAAGCGCTTGATCAAACTCGAGCGCACCGTTGATGCGCTGATCGAGTGCGGCGGCGTCCGCAGTATCCGGGGCCGACAACCGCCGCGGCCGCAGCAGCGTGATATTTGGCGTCGCTGCCAATTGCCGCAGATTAACGCCAGTTTCCGTAAGTGCATCGTCCAACGAAATGCGCCCGCTGACGGCTTGTCGCAAGTGCTCACTCGCCACGGGACCGTTAAGCAGGTTCTCCGTGCAGAGGACGAGTTGCAAATCCGGGCGATCCCGAGCCACGCGCGCGGCCAGCGCGGCGTAGAACCGAGTGAGCTGCGCGGTACGCCACGTTCGCCAGGCTTCGAGATGTTTTCCCAGCACCAGGGCGGCACGCTGCTGGAACGGCGCTGGTTCGTCGCCCTTAGGTAGCTGAAGGGTCTGCGCAGCCGCAAACTTCGCCGTCGTTGCCGAATCGATCCCCCACGCCAGGCCCGGAAGGACCCCGTACCCTTCGCCATCAAGCTGAAGAGCCAGGCCGGCAAATGACGGGTGCTCGCCGTAGCGCGCGACCATCTGCTCGACTACCGACGTAAGCTCGCCCTGTACGTCGTCATGCAACAGGTTGTAATGGGGCGCTGCGGCTGATTCTCGCGGAAAGTGCTCGCGCCAGGCGCGGCCGTCGCGGCCTCGCCAGCGAATGTTGGCGCCGCCGTCCGCCGCCAGGGCTTCAAGTCTTGGCAGGGGAGTTGAAAGTTGCACCGCGGGAATGAGCTACAGCCCCTCGCGATCGAACACCCGCAGCAACGCCTCCAGCACATCTTTCCGCATTGGATCGGCGCCGGCGGCGGAAAGCGGCCCCGTGTCAAACCGCGGCGAAGCTCCGAGCGAGTCGATCGGAGCGAGCGAAGCGCCGTTGGCCGCCACGGAAATGATCGCCCCGTTATATCCCGTCGAACGCAGATGCTGCGCCAGGCGATTGGCCGCGGTGAGGAACGTGTTCCAGCCGTCAATGCTCAGATGGCTCGCGGGATCGAGATTCTCCGCTCCGCCGAAAGTCTCTGCAAACTTCGGCGTGGCAATATATGCGGCCGCCAGACGCTGCGGCTCAGCGCTCGCAGGCGGATCGTCAACGACAGAACTCTGCTCGGCAGCCACACGTCGCAGCAGGCGAATCTTCCCGTACTGAACGGGGCGGCCGCCGGAACGATTCGACAGTACAAGCGCCGGCGACTTGGTGCGCGGCCAAAAAACAAGCCGATGGACCTCGATTTCATTGTCGCCGGCGTCAAGAGACGACACATCGCAATAGACGCCGCAATCGCGGCCGAATGCCGTCAC
>DASVCM010000136.1:0-2422 GCA_036381635.1 Lacipirellula sp. | reverse complement strand
ACCCATTACGAGACGGGCATTGTCGTCCAGTGCCAGGACGAGAAAAGCCAGCACAAGAATCTTGCCAAGGCTCTCCGCGTGCTGAAGGCCCGCGTGTACGAAGCGAAGCGCGAAGAAGAGGAGAAGAAACGCTCGCAGGAGCGGAAGACGCTGGTCGGTTCCGGCGACCGCAGCCAGCGGATTCGCACGTATAATTTCCCCGATAACCGCGTGACCGACCACCGCATCGGGCTTACCCTGTACAAGCTCGACCAGATCATCGCCGGCAACTTGCAGCCGGTGACCGACGCGCTGATCGAGTACGATCGCCAGCAACTCCGCGACGCGTTTGCCGTGGCGGAGTGAGCTTGAACCCTGTCACTCCGAGGTCCGCCGAGGAGTCCGGTCAGTTTTTAAATGGTAACCGGACCCCTCGGCGGACCTCGGGGTGACTGATTCGCGCCGTAGCCCCATGCCCGAAGAACCCTGGACGATCGGCCGGCTGCTGAATTGGACGGCTGACTTCCTGCGCGAGAAGGGCGCCGAGAGCCCGCGGCTGGACGCCGAGGTGCTGCTGGCCCACGTTCGCGGCTGCAAGCGGATCGAGCTGTACACGGCGTTCGAAGCGCTGGCGAGCGACGAGCTGCGGCAGCAGTTCCGCGAACTGGTCAAGCAGCGAGCCGCGGGGAAACCGGTGGCCTACCTAGTCGGCCAGCGAGAGTTCTTCTCGCTGCCCTTTGAGGTGACGCCGGACGTGCTCATCCCCCGGCCGGAGACGGAACTACTCGTCGTCCGGGCGCTTGACCTGGCGAAGCAAGCCCCGCTGACGGAACGCCAGGACGGCATTCAGATCGCCGACGTCGGCACAGGCAGCGGCATCCTCGCGGTGACGCTCGCCAGACGCTTGCCGTCTTCGCGACTCACAGCGATCGATGTCAGCCCCGCCGCTCTTGCCGTCGCACAGCGCAACGCCGAGCGGCACGCGGTGCTGGATCTCATCGAATGGATCGAGAGCGATTTGTTCGCCGCGGTTCCGGATGATCGCCGGTACGACATCGTCGTCAGCAATCCGCCGTATATCACCACGGCCGAGATGGGACAACTCGGCGACGACGTTCGCAAATACGAGCCGGCGCTGGCGCTCGATGGCGGCGAGCAGGGGACTGACGTGATCGCCGGGCTCATCCCGCAAGCTGCGGAGCGGTTGGCGCCCGAGGGTTGGTTGCTGATGGAGATCAGCCCGACGATCGTCGAGCGCGTCGAAGCGCTGCTGGAAGCCGAGCCGCGTCTGGAGCGCCGGCCGACGCAGAAGGACGTCGCCGGATTTCCGCGGGTCGTCCAAGCCCAGCTACGAGTTGAATCATGAATCATCCGCTTCGATGGCTGAGCCTGGCGGCGCTTGAGCGGGCGGAGCTTCCTGCGTTCGCTGCAATCTCGCACTGGCTGAAAGAGCGCTTCCCAACGGCGAAAGCGCTCAAGGCCGCCGGTTCGACCGAGAATATGCTCACACTCACCGTCGGCGACCTGACGGCGGCGATCACGCTCGTCCCCAGGCCAATCCCGCCGTCGCAGCTCGAAGGACCTGCCGCTACGGCCTGGTACTGGCCGGAGGCCGCCCGGGCGCTGAGCTCCCATGAGGCCCACCTGCTGATTACGCTGGTCGATGAAGGCGGGCAGGCGATCAAGAAGGCGGCCGTCCTCATGGAGCTAGCGGCCGCAGCCGCCGCCACCTCGCCGGCCGTCGGCATCTTCTGGGGGCCGAGCCGAACCGTTCATTCGCCGCAGGCGTTCATCGATCAAGCCGCCCAGATGAGCGAGGACAACCTGCCGCTGTTCTTGTGGGTCGACTTCCGCATCGAGTCGATCGAGTCTGGCGCGTACCGGCTTTACACGACCGGGCTTGAGACGCTGGGTCAATCAGAACTGGAAGTCGCCCGGTTCGAAGGCTCGCCGCAGGAGCTGCTGGACTTCTCGTATAACATCGCCCACTACCTGCTGGATAAGCGGAAGATCGTGAACGACGGCGATACGATCGGACTAACCGACGAAGTGCGGGCGACGGCCCATCGCAGCACGTCGATGCTTGGCGGCGATCTGGAGGTGATCAGCCTGGAGTTCGAACGAGATAGCGCCTGAATGGATTGTGGGAGGCGTCTCCGACGCCGATGTCGCGGCGGATGGAAGCTCGGATCGGCCTCAGAGAGGCCTCCCACAGCATAGTCACGCCCAACTGGTCGATTCAGAACTCGATCGTCCGCTGGCCGCTGCCTGCAGCCGGCTCTTCTTCCGGGCCGGCGCCTTGCTCGGCGATCAAGAGCGGCCCGCGGTACAGTCGCTGGCGCAGCGGGTTGCGATTGCTCGTGAGCGGCCCATTGCCCTGCTCGGAGACGAGGGCCGACATCATCATCATGACTTTCGCGTCGCAATCGTCGGCGTAGTGCAC
>DASVCM010000135.1:0-6977 GCA_036381635.1 Lacipirellula sp. | reverse complement strand
CGCTACCCGCGCCGCGCGGCCCTCTGCTTGGAAACGCAGCACTTCCCCGACTCGCCGAACCACCCGAACTTTCCGTCCACCATTCTCCGCCCGGGCGAAACCTACCGGCATACCTGCATCTACGAATTCAGCACGGAGTAGGCTGTAGACCGTAGGCTGTAGACCGTAGGGTACGACACGGTCGCCTCTTTCCTACAGCCTACGGCCTCACTCAAACCGAATCTCCAGAATCTTGAACCGGTTAATCCCCGCGGGGACTTCGACTTCGGCCGTTTCGCCGACCTTTTTGCCGAGCAGCCCCTGGGCGAGCGGGCTTGTCACAAGAATCTTGCCCACGTCGTAGTCTTCCTCGCCGGCGCCCACGAGCGTGAACTCCTCGTCGTCGCCAAACTCGAGGTCCTTCACCTTCACCGTCGCCCCGAAGACGACCTGGTCCTTCGGCATGGTGCTGGGGTCGACCAGCTCAGCGCTTGCCAGCTTGGCTTTGAGCATGTTGATCTTTGCCTGCAGCAGGCCCTGGCTCTCGCGGGCGCCGTGATATTCCGCGTTCTCTTTAAGGTCGCCTTCGGCGCGCGCACTGGCGATCCGCTGCTCGATCTCCGGCATCTGCACCGTTTCCAGCTCGGCGACTTCCGCCTTGATTTTGTCGTAGCCCGCGCGAGTCATGGGGATGCGATCGGCCATGGCACTTTCTTCTCGACTAAAAAAATTGGGTCTTCCTTGCGGAAGACCCTGCCCGTGATTCCCTCGATTGTTGATCGATTGCGGCGGCGTGTAAAGGGCGGTAAAAGTCGACGAATCGCTTGCAGCCCCGGCCTCTGGCCGGGGGCGAGCCTCCACTCGCACAAACGTCGCCCCTACGCGACCCGACCTCCGGGCGGAGCCCGGGGCTGCATTGAAATTACCGCTCCGCCGTATACAACAGCCGGCCGCAGGAGGTGCAGAACACCGCCTTCCCCAAAAGTAGGTGGTTCTGCATATTGAGCGTCACCTTCTGCCCGCACCCCTCGCAGACGCCGGCCTCCATCCGGGCCATCCCCTCAGCGCCCTTGCCGCGGATTACGCGGCGATAGTCTTCGCGGAACTCGCCTGGCAGGCGCTTCTCCGCTTCGGTTAGTTCGGCTTCAAGCCGCGAAATGTCGCCGGCGATGAGCTGCCCTTCGCTCGCCACGTTGTCGCGGAACTTCGCCAAGTCGTTCTTGCCCGCCTCGAGCCGCGTCTTCACTTCGCCGACATTCACCTCGAGCTGATCGACCTTCTCCATCGTCTCGAGGATTTCATCGGCCAGCACGCTGCCGGCCATCTCGGCGGCGGCAATCTGGTCGAGCATCGTTTGGTACTCTTTGTTGCTGCTGCAGGCGTTGAGCTTCACCTTCCAGTCGGCGATCCGCTGTTCGTTGGCCTTCAGGTCGAGTTGCTTGCGATCGATCGTGAGCTTCGCCTGCTTGACGGCGTCGGTGGCGGCGGCGAGCTCGGCGTCAAGCTTTGCCGCGTTGGCTTCGCGGGCCTTTACCTGCCGCGGCCCGCGCTCCTGGCGTTCGCGCAGGTCGGCCAGTTGGCGGTGAATGCGGTGAAGTGTTTCAAGCAGCTCGGAAGAACCCGCCATGGAAGCGTCTCGCTCTGGTGTCCTGGGGCGTCCATTGTACCGGAGTATGGCACGGCCGACACCCGTCGAAATATGAAAGCCACCGGCTCCGCCGGTGGACAGGCGCGTGTGACGCCGTCCACCGGCAAAGCCGGTGGCTTTCAAATGAAAAACGCCGCCGCGGTGAGACAACACCGCGGCGGCGTGGATATCGTCACTTAGTCCCCGGTCAGTGACCGGGGGCGAAATGGGGATTACGCAATACGTTTGATTAAGCCGCCATGCGCACTGCCGCCGGCTGCTCTTCCCAAACTTCCTCCAACTCTTCCGGTGCGATCTGCGGGCTGTCGGCCACATACTCGGCCAGCTCGGAGCTGCGCACCGGATGCTGCAACTTGGCCACCGCCTTCGCTTCGATCTGCCGCACGCGCTCGCGGGTCACCTTGAAGATGCGGCCCACCTCTTCGAGCGTGTAGCAGTACCCGTCCGTCAGTCCATATCGCAGGCGAATAATCTCCCGCTCGCGGAACGTGAGCGTCTTGAGGAGCCCGTCGATCTTCTCCCGCAAGATGCTGTTGTTCGCTAACTTCAACGGGTTGTCGGTGTGTGCGTCCTCGACGAACTCGCCGAAGCTGCAGTCGTCTCCTTCGCCGATCGGCCGGTCGAGGCTCACCGGCGTGCGGCCGATGTCCATCACGTGCAGGCTCTCCTCCAAGCTGATGCCCGCGGCCTGCGCCGTTTCTTCCGGCGACGGCAGCCGGCCCAGCTCGTGCTGCAGCCGCTTGGCGGTCTGCTGCAGCTTCGATAGCACGTCGATCATATGGACCGGAATTCGAATCGTGCGGGCCTGGTCAGCAATCGCCCGGGTGATCGCCTGCCGAATCCACCACGTGGCGTAGGTGCTGAACTTGAACCCGCGGCGGTACTCGTACTTGTCGACGGCCCGCATGAGGCCGGTGTTGCCTTCCTGGATGAGGTCCAGAAAGCTCATGCCGCGGTTGCGGTACTTTTTCGCGATCGACACGACCAGCCGCAGGTTGCCGCTGGAGAGGTCGCGCTTCACGCGTTCGAACTCGGTGAGCTGCGTGCGGAGCAGTTCGCACCGCTCGCGAAGGCTGCGCGGCGACTCGAGCGTCTGCTGCATGAGCGACTTCAGCTCGCGGCGGACCGGCGCTAGCCGCATTTCGGAGGCATTTTCGGCCTTGAGCTGCTGCAATTGCCGTTGCAGCCGGTCCATCCGGCGCGAAACCTCTTCGAGTTGCTGCATGAGCGGCTGCACGCGACGAGTCCGCAGGCTCAACTCCTCGACCAGCGTGAGCATCTTTTTGCGGCGGCGGAGGAACCGTACTCGGGCCGCGGACTTTTCGGCCGCTCCTGCGCGGCGGCTGGTTTGAAGGGCAAAATCGCGGCGCTGGGCCTGCATCAGCTTCCGCAGCGTCGGCAGATTTTGCGGCATGCGGGCCGAAACCTGCGTCTTGGTGAGCCGCTCGGTGAGCGACACCTTGATCGTCCGGTCGAACGGCAATTCGCCCGATTGCACACGCTCCAGGATGCCCACGGTGCTCTCCAGCGCGATGAACGAGCCGAGAATATTGCGGCGGAACCGCTTGCGGGTGATCTCGATCTTCTTGGCGAGCGAAATTTCCTCTTCGCGCGACAAGAGCGGAATGCGGCACATCTGCGACAGATACATCCGGATCGGATCGTCGGTGAGCTTCGGCAGCTCCTCGGGCATCAGGTCCGTGCCGGCTTCCTCAGCTTCCGCGACGGCGGCCGCCACGCGGCGAGAGACTGAATTCTCGCCCTCGATCAGCGTGATCCGCATGCCGTCCAACAGATCGAGCAGCGCCTCGACGTGGACCGAATCGGTCGCCTCGTCCGGGAGGAAGGCGTTGACCTGGTCGTAGGTTAGATAACCTTGCGAGCGAGCGAGGTTGGCCAAGTCCTTAAGGCGTGAAGCGAAGCTGGGCATCGAAAACTCCTCCTGCACTTCCTGTGCAATGGCGAAGTTGCGGGGGTAGAGGGGCTCGCGCAAATCCCCCTCCCTCGAAGGGAGGGGTAAGGGGAGGGTTTAGCGACCGTTGTCTCACATAAGCGCGGGAGCCGATGTGACGGTCTGAAATCCCTCCCCTAGCCCCTCCCTTCGAGGGAGGGGGATCATTGAACCCATCATGCGCCAGGCGCCTTACCCATCCGTGGGCGCGGTTCCCGCCTGGCGGCGCTTCAAATCGTCGAACAGGGCGACCAGCGCGCGGTCAGCCTGCTCTGGGTCGAGTTGATTTGTCTTCAGCTCTGCCAGCGTCACCCGGTGGCGAGCTTCCGTATGGCGGCGATCGCGGTCGGCCAACAGGTCGCGCACCCGCTGCCGAGGATCGCACTCTGATTTGTGACGGCCCTCGTCGTCGCAATCGACGAGCAGATTCTTCAGCGCCGGGTCGTCCACCGCAATCATCAGCCGATCAAAGTTCGGCAGCGTCCCGTTATGGTACAGCTCCGCGGCAAGTTGGTAGATCTCGCGCGCCACGGACGACTCGATATCTTCATCGGGATGAATCTGCTCGAGCAGTTCTTCGATCATGTCCCCTTGATGAAGCACGATTTCAATGAGCTCACGATCCCATGCGGAAAACCTCGTCCGCGTCGGAGCTTGGGTAGGCTCAGCGGCCAGTATGGCAGCTTGAGGCTTAGCCTGCCGCAAAGCCTTAAACCGAGCCCGCACTGTTTCTTCCAGCAGACCAAACTGTCGAGCGATACGTACGCGCGCGTGCTGCTCGCGAATCAAGGCAGCGCTTGACTCTTCAGCGCCTTTCGGCAGTCCACGAGCCAGCGTGGCAATGATCGATTCCGCCGCCTGGGCAGATCGATGAGACACAGTGCCTAGCGCCAATCCTTTGGTCACGGCATGCATTTTGTGTTCGAGGACATCGACCGACCGCGTGAGCAGTTGTCGAAAGTGTTCGCTTCCGTGCGAGCGAATAACATCACACGGATCGGCCCCTTCTGACAAGCTCAGAATTTTCAAATCTATATTCTTGAAGACGTAAAGTGCTAGCACGTTGTCAAGAACGTCAAGCGTGCGCGTTTGACCCGCGTTATCGCCATCAAGGACGAGCGTCAAACTATCTGCAAATCGCATGAGCTGTTTGACGTGTTCCTCATTGAGAGCTGTACCCAACACCGCGACGGCGTGATTGATGCCGTGCTGGTGCGCCATGATTACGTCGGTATAGCCCTCCATGACTAGCGCGCCGCCTTCGCGCGTCATGTTCAGCCGAGCTGCATCGAGTGCGTAAAGTTCACGAGATTTACTAAACAGCGGCGTCTCCGGGCTGTTCACATACTTCGCGTCGTTGTCGCGGGCGAACTCCGGCAGCACGCGGCCGCCGAAGGCGATGCACCGCGATCGTGCATCGCGAATCGAGAACATCAGCCGTCCGCGAAACCGGTCGTAGTAACCGCGTTCGCCCTTGCCGATCAGTCCCACGCGCTCCAGCACCGCCGGCGACCACGTCGCGGCGGCGCCACGCTTGATCGTCCAGTCCCACTCGTTCGGCGCGAACCCAATGCGGAACGCCGCGATGCTGGCGTCGCTGATTCCTCGTTCCGCCAGATACCGCCGCGCCGGCTCCGCCCCCGGATGCCGCAGCAGGCACTGGTGAAACTGCTCCTCCGCCCACGCCATGCACTTCAACAGATTGCGCCGATCAAACGGATTCTCCCCCGCCGCTTGCGTCTTCGCGACCGGCGCTAAACTAATCCCCGCGCGTTCGGCGAGCATCTCCAGCGCCTCGCGAAACTCCAGATTCTCCGCCTTCATCACGAAGCTGAAGATATCGCCGCCGATGTCGCAGACCCAGCACTTGAACGACTGCCGCCCGGGGTTCACCTGCAGGCTGGGCTTCGAATCGTCGTGCCAGGGGCAGAGGCCCACGTACCCGCGCCCCTGCCGGCGAAGGCCGATGTAGCTGCCGACCAGATCGACAATGTCGACCGCCGCGCGAACCTGCTCCTTGGCATCCTGCAAACTGGCAAGTGACACGCTACTACCGATCCTTCGATTCCATTTTGAAGCCCCCGGCTTTGCCGGAGACAGCATCACAACGGACTACCCATCCGTATGCAGCCCCCCGGCAGAGCCGGGGGCTTTCATGGTGACTTCTAACGCCTCGATTAGTTCCGCTGAGGCCGCGCCGCGACTTTCACTTCCACTTCGACCTCTTCCGGACCGTCATCCGTCGGACGAATGATCTTCACCGGCACGCCCTCGCCCACCGGCGTCGCGGCGATGGCTCGACTCAATAGCGTCGGGTCGTCGTACTGCTCGCCATTCCAGGAAAGAATTACGTCAAACCGACGGATGCCCGCGTCGTCGGCCGGAGTGTTGGGCTCGACCTGAGTGACCAGCACGCCCGTGCCTTGCTCAAGGTCAAGCTCGCGAGCCAACTCATCGGGCACTTCTTCGGGACTGACGCCAAGAAAGCCCCGCGGGACGTAGCCGTGCTCCAGCACCGCCTCGTAGCTCATTTTTACCAGCTCGCTCGGCACGGCGAAGCTGATGCCCTGATACGACGGGCCGATGATCGCCGTGTTGATGCCGACGACTTTGCCTTCATGGTTGACCAGCGGCCCGCCGCTATTGCCGGGGTTCACCGCCGCGTCGGTCTGCAAGAATTCCTGAATCACCCGGCTGCCGGTGATGCCGCGGCGCTCCTTCGCGCTAAGGATGCCGAACGTGATGCTCTTCTGCAAACCGAACGGGCTGCCCAGGGCCCACACCAGGTCGCCCACCTGCAGTTCGTTGCTGTCGCCCCATTCGGCAGCGACCAGGTCGTCCATGTTCGTGTGAAGCACGGCAATGTCCGTGACGGGGTCGTTGCCGATGACGCTCGCATCGCCGCTCCGACCGTCGCTAAGTTGGATATCGACGGTGTCGATTCCCTCAACAACGTGATTGTTCGTGATGATATAACCATCTTTGTCGATGATTACGCCAGAGCCCTGGCCTTCGCCGCGGCCGCGCGGCGTGCGGATATTGACGACGCTGGGGCCTACAGATTGGGCAAGCATCCGGAATGCCGCGGACATCTGGTCGAGTTTGAAGTCCGCAAGATTCGCTCGGGCCACGTCCAGGCGGGCCCGCTCCCGAGCAGACGTCCGGGCGTATTCAATACGGCTGACGACCGAAGGGGCGACCAACACGATCGTCAGGATCGTGAACACCCACAGCAGCCGCCGCAGCCGCATCCCTTCCTCGGCGTGATGGGCAGCATTGGAGGGCCAATCCGGCTCCGCCCTTCGCGGCGGCGCCGGCGGGGCGGCCGGCGGCGATTCGGCAGGCGAAGTCCAAGCGGGGCCGCCCGGCGGATAAGGATCCTGCTGCATGGCGCGTCGG
>DASVCM010000134.1:0-3347 GCA_036381635.1 Lacipirellula sp. | reverse complement strand
GCTGACGCTGTTCTTCACGCTGGCCGTTCCCTTCGAGTCTCTGGTTGCCGCAACGAGCACGCTCACCCTGCTGATCTTCACGCTCGTCAGCCTCGGGCTGTGGCGGCTGCACCGGAGCGCTCCGCCGGCCGGCAATCGCCGATTTACGGCCCCGCGCTGGGTGCCGCCGACCGCCGCGACGCTTGGTCTCGCGCTCATTGCGGCCCAGTTTATCGGCTAATCGGCGGCCACTGCCGGACATGCTAATGAAGGTAGCGCAAGGCCATCCTTCACCGGGAGCGACAGCGGGTTGAGCCGAGCAAGCTCCCGCGAAACATGCTGTCGCGGCAGTCCGCGACCGGCGCGCCCTCTATCGGCACCCGTCCCAGGCGAGAACGCTGTTCCGGAGAATCTCGAACCGCCGATCGTACGTCGGTCCGAACAACGGGCCCGCCGCAGCCACGGCATCACGCTCGATGGCCGCCCAATCGTCCGGCGTAAGCGTCTCCACCGCCCCGGCGAAGAGGAGCCGCTCCTCACTGTCCATGTGCCGTCGGTACAGGTCCACGAACTCCCGGGCGAGTGCGCTGAAGGACTCACGGGGAAGTTCGGCGCCCAAGCGGACATGGCGATCTGCCGCCGCCAACCGACGCGTCAAGGCCCCTAGCTCGAGGTGCTCCTGCCTCAAATTCCTAATCGTCGTCAGCCGTCCGGGATCGCGCTCGGACAGCTTGGCTATAAGCAAGTCTTCCTTGGGATGGTGATACAGGTCGGGATAGGCAAGGCAGTACTCGATCACGCCGCTCAGGATGTCGTGATCGGGCACTTCCGCTCGTTCGAAGACTGCAAGCTGCCGCTCGAAGGCATCGAGCAGCTTGGACATGTTGGCGTGATCTTCGCACAGTGCCTGCAAGATTCCGACCATACCCTCTCGCTCGCCGATGATTTGGACCGGTGCGTCATTCGCTTATCGGTCGAGGCCGTGCGGAAGCCACGAAAAGTACGGACCTACTCCCGCGATTGCGCATCCTGGACCGGCGGGCGAATGGGATCTTTGATTCAGATCAAGGGCTGGCGCGTTGAGGCTTTCTGCGGCAAGCGTGGCCAGCCAGGAGCCGATGGGGTTACGACGAGACCGTCGCCGGTTCCGTTGCCGAAGGCCAGACCGAACGGCACGACGGCTCGCCGGGGCAGGGCGGCAGCGTCACCCGGGCATGATGGCGACCACTGCAAGGAAGTAGATGACGAGGCTCAGCACATCCTGAATCACCGTGGCGATCGGCCCGCTGCCGAAGGCCGGATCGAACCCGGTACGTGAGAGCAGCCACGGCAATAGCAATCCGCACACCGTAGCCACGGAGCCAGCCACGAGGATCGACAGACCGACGGCCACGGCGAGGCGTATGTCACCAAAAGCGAAATAGACGCAAGGGCCGGCCATGAGGCCCAGCACCAGTCCGATCATCGCGCCCGCAGTGATCTCACCGCCGAGCAGCCGCGCGAGCGGTCTGTGGCTGAGCGACAAGCCGCGCACGGCCACCGATTCCGTCTGGGTGCCGATCGCATCCGCCAGATACACGATGGCGGGAATAAAGAATGCGACCGAGACCTGCGCCGCTATAGCGCTTTCGAACCGGGCCACGACGGCCGTCGCTGCCATCGCGCCGACCAGGCCTCCCAACAGCCAGGGGAGGCGGTCGCGCACCCGGGCGATTGGCGGTTCCTCCAGTGCGGTCCTTGCCCGCTCCACGTCGTGGATGATGCCGGCAAGCCGACTGATGTCTTCGGCATGCTCGCGGCTCCCGATCGCCAGGAGCGCCGGGCCCGGAATACAACCCAGCAGACGACCCGCCGGATCGACGACCGGCAGGGCCGCGAGTCCGTGTCGCCGGGCAAGCGCGGCGGCGCGCTCTTGATCGAGACCAGGCTCGGCTGTTGGCGTCGGGAGCATCAGGCGATGCAGCGGCTCGGCCGGCGGCGCACTGAGCAACCGCACGAGCGGCACGACGCCAAGCAGGCGGCGGTCGGGGTCAATGACGTAGACGGCGTCGGCGCTGTCGTAGCTCCGGCCGGTTATTGCCCGAATGGCCGCCTCGGTGGTTTCTTCCGGACTCCCCATCGGCACACGGCGGACGAGGTGGGAGCCGGCGGAATCGGCCCTTGTTGGCAAGTCCTCGTTCATTGGCGGCCTCCCCAGCGGCCTGTGTCGTGAACGCTCGGAGACTTCGAGTTGGGATACGCGATACTGCTGAGATGCACTTGCCGTGACTATGATCCGCATCAATTCTGATTCAGCGCAACGACGCCCGTCGGTTAGCGGTAAGAGGCGGTGTTAAGCTACCATTCCAACGGCAAAACCGAGCCGAAACGAGCTTTGGAGCAATGCACGGACAGACGAGTCTTGCAGCGATCGTAATGCCGGCGTCGCCGGCCTCCGCGCCGGGTCAGAACATGCCACCGTGGATGTACGATCGATGGATGTGGTGGATGCCCGTCGACAGTATTCCGTTCAGTTCGCTCGGATATTGGCGCTTCAGCAACCGTGCCACGCGGCGCAGGTCGGCGCGTTGCTCACTTCGGATCGCCGCTGGCGCCGAGTCAGACGCTGCGGTCTATTGGCCGTCTATCGCCACGCTCGCTTCGGCTTCCGCTGCATTCCCAGTCTCGTCGTCCCGTTCATAGACATCGCCGCGGAACTGAACCACGCCGTCCTCATCGACCCACGCCATGAAATAGACGATCCGGATCGCGACCGGCCGCAGCAGTCGGACGGCGGTCGTGGCGGCGCTCGACACGGCTTCATCGGCGCGCTCCCGAGACCAGCCCAGCAGAAGCGTGGCAAGTTCGAGCGCTTCTTCCACCCCGATGCAGCCATGGCTGAGGTTTCGCTGCGCCCGCCCAAGGAGATGCGGCGCCGAAGTGCCGTGCAGATAGACATCGAACAGATTCGGAAACGCGAACTTGACCGGGCCCAGCGGGTTCTCCGGCCCCGGCTCCTGGCGAAGGACATAGGTCCGTGCGGCGGCGCTCGACCAGTCGACCCGACGGGAATCGAGTTCGCGGGCATCCCTGCTCCAACCGGCAAAGACCCTGAAACCGCGTCGCGCGAGATAGTTCGGATCCTGCTACGCCCTCGGCAGCAGCTCTTCCGTTGCGATGCGGGCGGGAACCGTCCAGGGCGGATTGAACTGGATCCACTGGACCGCACTGTGCAGCTCTACCGTCGGGCGATCTGGTCGGCCGACGATGGCGCGGCTACGCAGGATCGTCCGCCCGCTCCGAGTGAGTTCCAACTCCGCCGCGGCGATGTTGACGACGATCTGCAGGGGCTCCGCTATCGAACTTGCAACCGGCAGGCGCGGCAAGTT
>DASVCM010000133.1:0-3501 GCA_036381635.1 Lacipirellula sp. | reverse complement strand
AAGCTCAAGTCGCGGGTTGAGGTCTATAAAAACTCAATCGTCTGCCCGGCGAACAACAGCAGTTTTCAGCCGCTTTCGAGCGATTACAACAGCCTGGACGGACTCAACATCCATCGCGGCGTGATCGACGAACTACATGCCCATAAGACACGCGACCTATATGACGTGCTTCTGACCGCAATGGGGGCCCGCCAGCATCCGCTCTTGGCGGCGATTACGACTGCCGGTTTCGACCGCTCAAGCATCTGCTGGGAGCAGCGCGAAGAGGTTCGCAACATTATCGAAGGCCACAAGCAAAACGATGCCTATTTCGGCTTCATCGCCACGACCGACGCCGGCGACGATTGGCGCGACCCGGCCGTCTGGTGGAAGGCGAACCCGAATCTTGGCATCTCGCTCAAGCAAGACTATCTGACCGACTTGTGCCAGACCGCCAAGGATTCCCCGGCCGCGGAGAACAATTTCCGCCGCAAGCACCTCGACGAATGGACCGAGCAGGCCGTGCGCTGGCTGTCGATGAGCGCGTGGGACGCCTGCGCCGGAGAAATCGACCGCGAAGAACTGCGCGGCCGCCAGTGCTGGGCCGGGCTTGACTTGGCCAGCACCCGCGACGTCAATTCCTTGGTCTTGATTTTCCCCTTCGAGGGCGGCCGTTACAAGCTGCTGCCGTTCTTCTGGACGCCCGAAGACTCCAAAGACGAACGCGGCAACAATGACCGCACTCAGGTGATGAATTGGGCGGCCAAGCGGCTGATTAAGACCACCGAAGGGAACACGGTCGACTATGCGGCGATTGCCGAAGACGTGATGCAGCTCGGCGCCGAGTTCGAGATTCAGCAGCTTGCATTCGACCCGTGGGGGCCGGCGGCGGCGTTCGTGCAGATTCTGCAATCGGCGGGCTTCCCAGCGGAAAAGCTGCTTTCCTTCCGCCAGAACATAAGCACATTCGCAGCGCCGACCAAGGAATTCGAGCGGTTGGTGCTCGCTGGACGGATCGAGCACGGCGGAAACCCGGTGCTTCGCTGGATGGCTGGCAATGTCTCGGTCAAAGCTGACTCGGGCGACAATATCAAGCCCGACAAATCGAAAAGCGCCGACAAAATCGACGGCATCGTAGCCAGCATTATGGCACTGGGGCTGGCGATGGGGAATACAGACACAGATTCCGTTTACAGTTCTCGTGGCTTAATCACCCTATGAGCATGATTCGAGATTTAGCCGCCCTGGCCGCCTTGGCCTCGATCGGCACCGGCCTCTGGTGGTGGTCGCCCAGCCTATCGCTCGTGGCGACGGGCGGCCTCGTGCTGGCCGGCATCGTGGCCGGTCAGATCCGCAGCGAACAGAAACCTAAGCGGGAGCGCTAATGCTACTCGATGCCATCTTCGGCCGCAGTTCGACTCGCTCGCTGACGCCCAGCCCATCCGACGACTACTGGTACAATCCGGTAGGTCTCTCCAGTGCAGCCGGCGTGCGCGTCGATGAACGCACGGCAATCAACTACTCGGCGGTCTGGTGCGCCACTCGCATTATCTGCGAGACGACGGCCTGGCTGCCGTTCGTGATGTTCGAGAAGCAAGCCTCGGGCGGCAAGCGAGAAGCCGTCAATCACCCCATTTATCCGCTCGTGGTCGGCGGCCCGAACCAGGGCATGACCAACATGATTTTTCGCGAGGTGATGACGGCCCGCTGCGTCAATTGGGGCAATGCCTATGCCGAAATTGAGCGGACCAGGGGCGGCGTTCCGCTCAATCTGTGGCCGATCCATCCGAGCCGGGTGAAAATCAGCGACACGAAGCGCGAGACGGACGGCCGAATCACCTACTTCGTCACCAACGACGATGGCGGCAAGACGCCCGTTGAAGCCGCCAACATGATCCACCTGATTGGCGCCAACAGCGACGATGGGCTTTTCGGGCGCGGCGTGGTGCGGTTTGGCCGTGAATCGATCGGCATGGGACTGGCGACCGAGCGTTACGGCGCCGGATTCTTCGGCAACGGCGCTCGACCGGGCGGCGTGCTCGAACATCCCGGCAAGCTCGGCGAAACCGCCCAAAAGAACCTCCGCGAGTCGTGGAACCGCGTTCACCAGGGACCGGGCAGCGGTCACAACCTGGCAATTCTCGAAGAGGGGATGAAATATCACACGATCGACATCCCGCCGGAGCAAGCGCAGTTCCTCGAGACGCGGACGTTCAACATCACCGAGATTGCCCGCTGGTATGGACTGCCGCCTCACAAGCTGGCCGAATTGAGCCGGGCGACTTTCTGCATGCCATCAGACGTGATGGTTTTCAGCAAGGATGGCCCGAAGTCGGTTGCCGATATTTCGGTCGGCGAATCTGTGTGGAGTTATGACGATCGCGGTTTGCCGGTCTTGTCGCGCGTCTTGCGATCAGCATGCACCGGCTTCGATGAAGTGCTGACGATTGAAGCGAGGGGGCGCATCCTTCGATGCAACGCGAAGCATCGCGTTTTAATCAGCAGAGAAGTGACGGAGCCCTATCGCGGCGGTCGAGGCCAGTACTTGACGGTTGGCGGCGAGAAGGTCCGCAAGGCGTGGAAGGAAATGTATGTCCCAGCCGGCGAAATTCGTGAAGGCGATTACCTAATCGCCGCAGAGTCGCTGCCTGGGATCGGATCATCCAGTGCGCCTACGCGGGAAGCGTCAGTCGAGTTCATGGAAGCGCTCGGAATGCTGGCTGGCGACGGGTTTTACGCCCGCACCGGAAAACGTAAATACGAGGCGGTGTTCGGCATTTCTCACGGCGCGAACGATAAGTATTTGCCGCATTATGTGTCGTGCATTGAAAAGGAGTTCGAGCAATACGCCGAGCCATATGGCACTAGGAGCCAGAAGACGAAGCCGCTCAGCGCGAAGCGGCGCGACAAGAACACGACAGTATTTTATTCGACTAAGGCAATGCAGGAACTGCGCGCATGCGGCATGGTGGGGAAGGCGAAAACAAAGCGAGTTCCGATGTGGGTGTTCGGGCTGCGCAGGGAACTTATCCTTGCGTTCCTTCGTGGTTATTTGGATTCAGACGGAACCGTGTCGAAGACCGGGCACATTCGGTACTCGTCATGCAATGAAAAGCTCCTGGAGGATGTTCGCCACCTCTGCATCCTGGCCGGCGTTCGGTGCAGCAACATTTTCGCGACCGAGCGTGAAAGTCGATTCAAAGGATACGAGTCTACCCGCAGCTTGCTTTATGGCTTCATTTGCTCAGACGTTAAGGCGAACATGCTCATCGGATCGCATACGCCGATGTACAACGAACGATTCGCCGAGAAGCTGGCTAGGCGCAGGTCAAGGAATGTCGCCGTTTATCCTTGCGAGGCCAAGCAAAGGGCGAAGAGGGATTGCGTTGGAAGATGCAAGGTCGAATCAATCACGCGATCGACAGTGCTTGAGCCGGTTTATGATCTGGAGGTCGAAGGGACGCATTGCTTCATTGCAAATGGCGTCGTAGTTCATAACTCAAATATCGAGCACCAAGCGAT
>DASVCM010000132.1:0-20204 GCA_036381635.1 Lacipirellula sp. | reverse complement strand
CGCATGCTGCAAATAGTCGGCGATTAACTCAACTACCGCGTATTCGGCGTAATCTCTGCCAAAGGACCTCGACCTGCCCGTGGATAGCCATTCGGCAATGAGCTGGTCGAATTTGGCCTTGCTGGACCGTGGTCCATGGGGCCCGAGGTAATAGTCACGGCCGGCGATTGTCGCCACCGCCTGACCGGCAGGCGCGGTGTTTCTGATACTTGGGAAAAGCGTGCAGTAGACGGGGCATGATTGCGGCTCCCAGAGATGGATTTCGCAAAGCCGTATGTACGGTTTTGCGGTCCTAGGGAAACGCCGCACTGCCGACCGACGGCAGGTATCACAAAGTCTTGATCCGGCGGGACTTAAGTAAGAGTGGGCGCGCCAAGACTCGAACTTGGGACCTCAGCCTTATCAGGGCTGCGCTCTAACCAACTGAGCTACGCGCCCGCAGTGCGGGCAGTGCCGGGACGGTTTCGCCCAGCGAAGGCCGCTGAAATGCAAGCAAGTCCCCTATTCTAGGTCGCCTGGGGGGTCTGTCAAAGGGGCCAGACCACGCCTTGCTCTAGGTTCGTTCCTGCAGCCCCGGGCCTTCGGCCGAGGGTCGCGTTGCGTAGGGGCCACGCGTTACTTCGATGGAAACCCACCCCCGGCCGGAGGCCGGGGCTGCAAGCAGCGGCGACCGACCCGGCGCCTACCGCCGAGTAATCGCTCTGGGCGCGCATCGCCGCGGGTCCCTATAAAGCAGGTTGGCCGGCGCGGGCGCCTTTCGCGCCGGCAGTTGAAATTGAAACGAGGAAACTCAGGCATGTCGCGTCATTTCCTGCGCCAGTGGGCGCTCTGCGGTATTTCGGTAGCGTCACTCGCCTCCTCGGTGCTGGCAGCGCCCACCGTTGAGGACGCGCTGAAGCTCAAACCGGTTCAGCAGGGCATCGAGTACGACATCCCCACGGCGGAAGAGACCAAGGCCTGCAAGATCAGCCCGGAGAAGATCGACGGCGCGACTGCGTGGGTCGTCCGGGGGGCCGATGGCGCCGTCCTGCGGCAGTTCGCCGATTCCAACGGCGACAATGTCGTCGACACGTGGTGCTACTTCCGCGGCGGGCTCGAGGTGTACCGCGACGTCGATTCGAACTTCAACGGCAAGGCCGAGCAATATCGCTGGTTCCACACCGGCGGCTCGCGATGGGCGCTCGACAAGAACGAGGACGGCAAGATCGACTCGTGGAAGACTATTTCCGCCGAAGAGGCGGCCGAGGAAGTGGTCGCGGCGCTCAGTGCGAAGGACACGGCGCGATTCGAGCGGCTGCTCATCACCGAAGATCAGATCGAGTCGTTGGGGCTGACGAAGGAGTTGACGGATAAGCTGGAGCAGCGCGTCGCGCAAGCGTCAAAGTCGTTCAGCAAGCTGGCGAGCGAGGCCAAGGTAGGTCCGAAGGCGGAGTTCAGCGACTTCGGCGGTCTGCGGCCGGGCGCCGTGCCGGCGGGCACGCGCGGCGGCGCCAAGGACCTGCTCGTCTACGAAGACGTGTGGGCCATGGCCATGAACGGCGACCAGCCGACGCAGTTGCAGCTCGGCGGCATGGTGTATGTCGACGGAGGTTGGCGGCTGGTCGATGGGCCGGCGGTCGGCGCGGCCAACCAGGTGGCGGCGGGTTTTTTCTACGACGCGGCCGGAACGATTCCCCAAGCGCCGCCGCAGCATGTGGCCGCGATCAATGCGCCCTCGGAGGAAATGCAGCGGCTGCTAGAATCGCTCCAGAAGGTTGATCAGCAGCTCATGCAAGCGGCGGACGACAAGAAGCCGGCGCTGAACGCTCAGCGGGCCGACTTGTTGGAGCGGTTGGCCGAGGTGGCCAAGGACCCGACCGAACGCGAGCAGTGGACGCGGCAATTGATTGACATGATCAGCGCCGCCGTCCAGGAGGGCAACTATCCGGCAGGTCTGGAACGGTTGGAAAAACTCGAGCGGAAGTTAAAGGCGGACAAGGCCGGCGACGAGCTGCTCACGCATCTGGAGTTCAGCCGCATGCAGGCCGCGTGGATCCTGGCGCAGCAAGAGCCGAACGCCGATTACGCGAAGATTCAAGAGGCCTGGCTTAAGCAGCTCGAGGCGTTCGTCGCCAAGCACAAGTCGAGCGATCACGTGGCCGAGGCGCTGTTGCAACTGGCCATGTCGAGCGAGTTCAGCGGCGATAAGGAAGCGGCAGAGAAGTCGTATCGCCGCCTGGTCGCGGATTTCCCGAAGAACCCAAAGACGCCCAAGGCGCAGGGCGCGCTGCGGCGGTTGTCGGCGGTGGGAAAGCCGATCGAGCTCAAGGGGCCGGACGTCAGCAGCGGCTCGACGGTCGATCTCGATCAATACAAGGGGAAGGCGGTGCTGATCCATTACTGGTCGACGTCGCTCCCTTCGATCAAGGACGATCACGAGTTGATCGCCGACTTGTACAAGAAGTACGGCGGAGCGAACTTCGACGTGATCGGCGTGAACCTGGATTATTCGAAGGAAGACCTGATCGCGTATCTCAAGGAAAACACGCAACTGCGGTGGAAGCAACTTTACGAGCCGGGCGGGATGGAGAGTCGGCTGGCTGACGAGATGGGAGTGATCATGGTGCCGATGCTCGTCTTGGTCGACGGCGACGGCAAAGTCGTGAGCGCGGACCTCCAGATGCCGGAAGTCGAGGGGGAGCTGGCGAAGGTGCTGGCGGCGCGCGTGGCGAATGCGAAGTAGCCGGCGGCGCCTCACCGTGGCGCATGACCGCTTTAAGGCCTGAAAGGCCGCGCCACGATAGCCCAGGGCGCAGCCCTGGGTGACGATTGGAAGAATTCATAGATAGCCCTGTAAGGGCGCGCTGATGCGACCCATCGCTTAGCGCGCCCTTACAGGGCTATGTTCGTTGTCGCCTTTCGCTACCCAGGGCTTCGCCCTGGGCTTTCATGGCGCGGCCCTTTCAGGCCTGTTGAAATGCATCCCAATGCGACGGCAATGGCGGCTTCTGGCCTTCGCACACGATCACCCTTCTTGTAAAAGCTTCACGCGTCGAGCGCGTAAACCGTTCGTTTTCCCGCGTCGCGCGTTTGGCACGCTGATCGCTACCCCCGCAAGTGTTCAAGCGAGGCCGAACGCCTCGCGTCTTGTTACGCCAGCCGCAAGCAATGCAGGATGCAATTCGCGGCACGGCATGCATGCTCATCGACCCAGGACCGAGAAGGATCTCGGACGCGTTGTATGGACTACACTAGCTCCCTTCAGTGTGGATGGGTTGCCATCCATTTGTTTGGCTTCATCGCCGCTTGCGGCGTTCGCTTCTATGCGAGCACGCGTGCGGAAGGGCCGCTGCAAGGCGCCTTTTTGCTGGGCCTGGCCGGCGTGGCGGTGGCCACGCTTGCCGGCGAGCAATTCGGTTGGCCGCTGTGGACGCTATCAGCGGCGACGCTCTCGGTGATGATCGTCATCGCCGTGGCCGACTTCCGCAGCCAGCAGCATGAACCCGTGGGATGAATTCAGAGTACCCGCAAAAAGGCACAAAAGGCGCAAAAAGAAACGAACCAACCAAGCGACCGCGGATTGACCTGCTATCAGCAGCGGTAAATAGGGAGTACCTACGCCTCCATTCTTGATCACCGACATCCGCGCAATCCGCGGTCGCATCTCTTAGTTTTTGCGCCCTTTGCGCCTTTTTGCGGCTACTCCCGCCTGCATTCACTCGGCGCCATCCGATTCACCGGCAAAATCGGAAAAAGACTCCCTTTCGGCAGGACCGTTTGCCGAAACTTCTATGCAGACCGACGCGGCGCGGAAGTACTCGCGCCGCATATGCGCGGCGCCGAGCGCGGCGCTAAGCCGCTAGCGGCTGTCGTCGGTCCACGTGGCAAGTGACTGCTTACTTGCTGGGCGAGTGCGGGCTTTTCCGTTATCCCGCGCCTTCGCCGGCAGTGAATTACCCAGGAGGGGGACCATGCGAAAAGTGATTCTTATGCTGGCCGTCGCCGTCGTGGCGAGCGGGCCAGTGCGGTACGCGGCGGCCGACGGGGCCGACGATCGCGCCACCGCTCAACAAATTGCCGAGAACATGAAGCTCAGCGGGCAGCTCAAGGACTACCGCGTGGGCGTGAAGTATCAGAACGGCGTCGCCTGGCTGATGGGCACGGTGACCAGCCCGCAGCAGAAGGCGATCGCCGAGCAGATCGCCCGCGAGAGCGCCGGCGTTCAGCGGGTGGTGAGCAAGCTGGAAGTGACTGGCCAGCAGTTTGAAGACGCTAGCGTCGAGCAAGCCGGCGGCTCTTGGGATGGCCAGGGCCAGTTCGAGCAGACCTCGGCGGCGACGCCGCTGCGTGCTGAGCGCAGCCCGGCCGGCAACATGCCGGTTCCCTATGCTCGCACGATGCAAGGCCAAGTGCAGCAAGCGAACTATCCCGGGTATTGCCCGCCGGGCGCCGAGGGCGCCATGGGCGGTCCGGCCGCGATGGGCCACGTGCCTGGAGCTGTCGGCGGGTCGGTCGCTTATGACAATCCGCAGATGCCGAACTACGCCTGGCCGAGCTACGCCGCTTACCCGAACTACGCGGCCCTGACGTATCCGCAGCAGTACTCGCCGGCCGCCTGGCCGTACATCGGTCCGTTCTATCCCTATCCCCAAGTGCCGCTGGGGTGGCGCAAGGTGACGTTGGAGTGGGACGACGGCTGGTGGTTCCTGGACTTCAAGGACTGCAAGGACTGCCACTAGTAGCTGTTAGCTGTTAGCTCTTCGCTATCAGCCAGAAGGCAGGATTGAGATCGCTAAGTAAGGTAGCCAGCTCGCGAACAAAAGCATGTCTGGCTAACAGCTAACAGCTAATAGCTGATAGCTACCTCCGCATGCCACGCCTCCAACCCCTGCCGGCCTTGCAAGAGGCCGGCGGGGGTTTTTTGTAGCTGTTAGCTATTAGCTATTAGCTGTTAGCTGTTAGCCAGAGGAACAGCGAAGCCCGTCAGCTTTCTGGCTAATAGCTGATAGCTAATAGCTAACAGCTTCTCAAACTTTTTCCCCCACAACCGGAATATCCCGCAAGTTTTACCCAGAATCACTCGATACTCTCTCTGTGAAGCCGCAGCGCCAGACGGCGCGGCGGTTGTCGGCATCGAGGCGGACGCCGTGAGCGGCTCGCTCGCATGCCGGATGAACAACTCATCGAAGGGCTAGCAGGATGTCTCGTCGAACCGCCCCCACCGCGTTGTTACTCGCCCTGGCTGCGTGCACGGCCGCCAGCACCGGCTGCATGCATCTCGGGCCGAGCCTGGGTCCGTTTGCGATCCCGATCCCGGTGAGCGTGTACCAACAGAAGCAGAAGGAAGATCACTTCTGGCACCACGAGCGGTACGATCGCGTGCCGATCCTGGGGCCGATCACCTCCGGCGCTGAGGTCGTTGCGCTCGATCCGCCGAGCGATGACGAAGTGATGCGGGCGCTGGAGAAGGCGCGGCCGGTCGAAGGCGGCGTGCCGCTGCTGTACGAGCGGAACCGCAACAACGTCCGCATCGTGAAGTGCAAGATCGCCGACTACGTCGATCCGCCGCGACACTATCCGCTGGTGGGCCCGGCGCAGCAACACCATGCTCACTACAAGTGCACGATTTACTACGAAGACGTGCGACGCATCGGTTGGCCGGTGCCGCACACGCTGCGAGACGAGGACACTCGCGAGGTGATCTACATCGACCATAACCATCTGCACATGGTCGGGAATGTGGATACCGGGGAGTGCAGTCCGTATGGACCGTAGGAAGCTGTCAGGGTTCAGCTTTCAGTGGTCCGCCAGACGCGAATCGTCATTCTGAGCGGAGCGAAGAATCTGGCGTCTGGTACACACACCGGACCCCTCGGCGGACCTCGGGGTGACAGGGTTCTGCCGGACCCCTCGGCGGACCTCGGGGTGACAGGGTTCGGCAGCGGACTGACCTCACGAGCACATCACCGCATAGCCCCGACCAGGCTTGGTCGGGGCTTTTGTCGGTTATACGGAATACTGGACGGATCGGCTCATGATTCCTGAAGTGCAACAGGCCGCTGCCGAGGCGATTCCGACGATGACGCTATGGCAGGCGCTGGTGGCCGGCGGACCGCTGGTCATCCCGATCGTCATCTGCTCGTTCGTCCTCATGCTGGTGGTGTTTGAGCGGCTGATTTCGCTCCGCCGCAATCGGATTGTGCCGAAGCTGTTCATCGAACGGTTCCTGCTGCAGATCAGCGAGGGCGCGGTCGATCGCAACGGAGCGCTGGCGCTGTGCGATGAAGATCCTAGCTTGATGGCGGGAGTATTCGCCGCGGCCCTTCGCAAGTGGGGCAAGCCCGCGGTTGAAGTCGAGCAGGCGGTGCTCGACGAGGGCGAACGGGCCGCCAACTCGATGCGGCGATTCCTGCGGGTGATCAACGGCGTTTCGACGGTGTGCCCGCTGTTCGGGCTGCTCGGCACCGTGTGGGGGATGATCGAATCGTTCAACGAAATTGCCGGCAGCTCGGCGATGGGCAAGCCCGAACTCTTGGCCGGCGGCATCGGCACGGCGCTAATGTCGACCGCCGCCGGGCTGTGCGTCGCCATTCCGGCAATGATCCTGTACCTGTACTTCGTCGGCCGGGTCGATTCGCTGGTGATGCAGATCGATCGCCATGGTCAGGAACTGGTGCACCTGATTTCCGCCGAGGGCCTGGAAGATCGCCGCAATCGACCGCCGCGGGTCAGCAAGATCAAGAAAGCCGCGTGACGTCATTAATGTCATTCCGAGGTCTGCCGAGGAATCTGGTCGCTGGTACACGCGCCGGACACTTCGGCGGACCTCAGGGTGACAGGGTTCTATAGCCGCACATGCCGCTGAAGACGCAACACGATGAGATGCCCCAGTTGAACTTGACGCCGATGATCGACGTCGTGTTCCTGCTGATCGTCTTTTTCATGTGCGCGGCGAAGTTCTCGGATCTGGAAGAGCGGGATATCGACCTGCGGCTGCCCGAGGTCGCCAAGGCCGACGCCGCCAACACGGCGCCGCAAGCCAGGCAAGTCGCCGTTTACGGCGGCGGGCGGATTTCGTTCGACACGGAGGATGTCACGCTGATGCAACTTACCGAGCGATTGACCTCTGCGCTCGCCGAGCAGCCAGGACTGAGCGTGGTCATCCTCGGCGACGCCGGTTGCGAGTTTCAGCATGTCGCCGAGACGCTCGCCGCGTGCAAAGAGGCGGGCGTCACGAAGCTCGCCGTCAGCGTCCGGGTGGCCCAGGGTCAAGCTAGCGGAAGGCGGTAGTGATGACCGCCGCGACGCCGCTGCTGCCTTTGGCTTGGCTCAATGCGCCGATCACCTGGCTGTTGGTCGGCGTCGGCCTCTCCTTGGCCACGATTGGCCTCGTCTCGCTGCTTCGCACGCGCTGGCGGTATGTGAAGGCCTGGAAGAAGTGCGCTCTGCTTTCCTTTTGGGTGCACGTGCTGCTGGCGTACGTCGCGACCGTAATTCAAGTCGCCTCCGCGGGGCTGGGCGTCGGCCCGGGTGAAGGGCCCGGGCCGCCGATTGAGGTGGCGCTGGTGACCACCGAGATCACGCCGCTTGATGAGGTGAGCTCGCTGGTGGTTGAGGAGCCGGCGGCGGATGCGGCTTCTGAGAGTCGCGAAGAGGCGAAGCCGGTGGCCGGTGAACCGGCAACGGATGACGAAGCGGCGGAGGCGCCGCCGACGGAGACGGCTGCGCCGCTTGAGGCGCCGGAACTCCTTGCGGAGCCCGAAATAGCAGAACCGCCTTCTCTCGAGGCGGCGCCGGAACCGTTCGACGAGCCGGCCCTCGACGAAGTCGTGACGGAAGAATCGCCGCCGGCGCCGGCTTCCGAGCCACCGCCGGACGCCGCTGCCGACGAGGCCGCGAAGCCCGAGCAACAACCGGGCGAGCCGCCTTCGCAGGCATCGAGCGCCGCGACGGCCAGGGAGGGCGCCGCGGACGGCTCTGCTTCGTCGGCGTCAGCTCCGACCAATGCGGCGCCGGTGCCAGAGGAGTACGCCGACCGCTTTGCATCCAACCGTTCACAGCTCGTTGTGGGCGGGGGCGGCAACGCGAACACGGAACGGGCGGTCGCGGCGGCGCTGGCCTGGCTCGCGGCGGCGCAGGAAGAAGACGGCCGGTGGAATCCGCAGCGCCACGGCGCGGGGCAGGAGCGCTATACGCTCGGCCAGGACCGGGGCGGCGCCGGCGCGAAGGCTGATACCGGCATTAGCGGCTTGGCGCTGTTGGCGTTTCTTGGCGCCGGGCATTCGCATCGCGAGGGGCCATATTCGACTGAAGTTGCCCGTGGTCTCGATTACTTACGGCGCGTCCAGAAGAGCAACGGCAATCTCAGTGGCGACGCGGAGCTATTTGCCCAGACGTACTGCCATTCGATGGCGTCGTTCGCGGTGGGAGAAGCGTACGCGCTCACCAAGGACAAGCGGCTCGATCCGATCGTCCGTGCGGCGACGGCCTACTCGCTGGCGATTCAGCATCCGACCGACGGCGGCTGGCGCTATCGCCCCGGCGACACGGGCGACACCAGCCAGCTCGGCTGGCAGGTGATGGCGCTGAAGAGCGGCGAGCTCGCGGGCCTGGCCGTGCCGGACGCCACTTGGACGCGGGTTGATCGCTTCCTGCGGCGCGTCAGCCGCGGACAGGCCGGCGGACTGGCCGTGTACCGCCCGGAAGAGGCGCTCCCTTCGCGGCCGATGACCGCCGAGGCCCTTTACTGCCGGCAACTCGTAACCGGTCGCGCGGACGGCGGTCTGTCTCCCGCAGGTTTGAACGAAGCCGTCGACATGCTTTTGAAGCAGCCGCCGTCGCTCGGCGAGATCAATTTGTACTACTGGTACTACGCAACGCTCGCCTTGCACCGCGCCCAGGCGGCGTCGCCGCAGGCGGCCGACGCCTGGCGGCAGTGGAACGAGGCGCTCACCGCGACGTTGCTCGCTTCACAGAATGAAGACGGCTCCTGGCCGCAAACCTGCATCTGGGGCGGCTATGGCGGCCGCGTGTATACCACGGCGTTAGCCGCCATGTGTCTGGAGGTTTACTACCGCTACGCTCCGTCGGATGCCGCACAAGAAGAGCAGAGCATCGCTACTGGAGCCCACCATAGTTGGCGCTAAGATTCAGAACAGCCGCCAAAAGGCACAAGAGGCGCAAAAGGGGGGAATGACGAATGCAAGCGATTCATTCGTCATTCTGGAATTCGTCATTCTTCTTCGTGCCTTTTTGGGGCCCTCTGCCTGATTACACTTCGGCAACCTTGAGCTCTGTCGCTCAGAGGGATTGTGCCGCATTTGCCGGCGAAATTGCGTCAATCGCGGCGTACCGCGGCGAGGATCGGCGGTTTGACTTGCCCCCCTGCCCCGGTAAAATTGATGCTGTCGGCGGGCGTCTTGAGCCGCGTCGCAAGGATTCATGCGACCCTCTTTGGGCGGTTAGCGCCCCGCACAGTTTGCCGAGGCTTTTGATGACGGTTTCTGGTTCATACTTGCTCGCGTTTGGTACGCCCGGTCCGATGGAGATGCTGATCGTCGGCATGGTCGTCCTGTTGCTCTTCGGCAATCGGCTGCCGTCGGTGATGCGGTCGCTCGGCGTCGGCATTACCGAGTTCAAGAAGGGCATCAAGGGCGAGAGCGTGACCGAGCCGAACGCAACGATTGAAGATCATCGCGACGACCGTCGGGTTGACTAAGTCCTTTTAAACGACGGACGCTCCGAGGCTAGCGCAATGATCGCCGGCGAGATGTTACTGTTTGCTTCTTTCTTGAGTCCCAGCTTCGGCGAGCTGGCGCTGATCGGCATCATCGCGCTGCTGCTCTATGGAAGCGATCTGCCGCAAGTCATTCGCAGTTGGGGCAAGACTTATGCGGAGTTCCGCGGTCATCTGAATGGCGTGCGCAACGATTTGAACGACGCGATCTACGCCGAACCGGAGCCTGCGCGAAGGCTGCAGTACTATCCGGAGTTCCAGAACGACGCCAGCAACGCGGGCGACGCCGCAACGGACGAGTCGAGCCACGCCGACGCCTCAGAGGTCGCTGCCAGCGACGAAAAGGTCCGGCACGACACGCACGGCGCTGCTTAGCTGAAACGTTTTGCTCGCAGCGAGTGCGAGCGCAGATGGGAATCATCCTGAGCGAAGCTAGATTCTTCGCTCCGCTCAGAATGACGCAAAGCTCGCTACACTTGAGCTAAATGCGCCCTAGTAGCCGCTTGCCTGCGCCGCTTCGCTGGTGACTTTCGTCAGCCCGGGAACAATCGCCATGGTCGGCGCCGGGCAGCTCTTGTCGTGCACCAGCAGGCGCGACTGGCCGACGATGAACGTGTGGAACTCATCGACCACCAGGTTATAGCAGCGCCTCGGCTGATCCTTCTCGACGGCCGAAACGCTGAGCGGGGCGTCGATGGCGTGCAGATCCACGGCGGGCTTGAGATGCTTGGCCATTTGCCAGCCGCGACCATTGACCCAGAAACGATGCCCGGGCGTCGCGTAAATCTCTTCGCCTGAAACCGCCAGACGCATGACGGGCGCATCGTCGCGAGCGGTCACCTCCAACACGGGTCGGTACGCCAGCTCGCCGGTCGTTGGATGTTGCGCGAGAACCATGTCGCCGACGCTCACTTGCTCGATCGGCCGCGGCCCTGCTTGCGTCCAGACGAGCGTGCCGGCGGCGAAGCATTCGCACATTGGCAAGGCCACCGGACTCGTGGCGGCGATAGGATCTCCGGGCTGGCGAGGCGTAGGGGCGGCGCCGGGGGAAGAGGAGCGAGTTGGTCCGGTGGATACGGGGTATTTCGGCGCCTGTGCGTAAGTGTGGGTGTAGGTGTATTCGTCGTACGTCTCATAGACGGGCGTCGCGCCATAGGCCAGCTCGTTCTCGGCGCTCCACGCTTTCCAGTAGTCTTCGGGCCTGGCGTCGCCGGTCATGCCGGTGGCGATTTCGAGAACCTCTTTGATCCGCTGGTTGCGCTCTTTGGCGGCGGCATTGTAGGAATCGACTTGGGACTGCGTGTACTCCGCGTGTTCTTCGGCCCGTCGCAGGTGCTTCGCGACGACGGCGTTCGGATTGGTCTTAAGGCGATCGCGTCCAAAAGTGCCGGCGACTTCAAAGTGCGTAGCCTGCGTATGGGTTCGATCCCGCTCGGGTCCCGCCTGGACGAGCGTCTCGACCATGCGGACCGTGCCGTCGGGGGCGGCGACGACGTCGAACTCCGCTTCGATGGGCGCGGTCAGCGCGCCCATCAACAGGGGCACGTAATCGGTCGGCGCTCGCGACTTAAGGGCTTCGGCGGCGTGCTTCCGCACGTCTTCGTTCTGGGCGAAGACGGCGTAATTCAGCAGGTAGAGCGTGGCGTTATGCTCCCGCATGTTCGATAGGGCGGCCACGACCGCGCGGTGGAGATCCAGCGTGTACTCGTCGGCCACGTCGCGCTTATTGCGGCCGATCGCCTCGACCAACGGTTCGATGGCGCCAACCTCGGAGACGGCGCGGATCTTGTCGAGCGCCGCTTCGCGAACGGCTTTGCTCTCGCTGCGAGCCTTGCGGACAAGTTGAATGAACTGCGGCCGATATTTCTTGGCGTCCGCTTCGGCCTGTTCCATCTGCTGCTGATGCTCGGCGATTTGCTGCTCGGTAAAGAGGCCGCCGCGGTACTCACGAAGCTCGAGGCGTTGGCGGGCGAGCTTATGATTGGGAGCGGCGAGGATCACATTGATCCAGTGATAGCGCTCCTCATTCGCCAGTCCCTGCCGCATGCACCATTCGGCCAGCGCGATGTGGTCGTCGACTCTCCCGGCGGACGTATCGCGCATCTGGCGATACTGCTCGTAGCGCTCGTCCGTCGAGACAAGCTCGGCGACCTGTTTGGGCGTCTGCCACTTGCCGTTGAACTTGACTTCGCCCTTCTGCCAGCGGGCCGGGGCGTAGTCCGGATTCGCGGCGACGGCCTCGTCGAGCAGCTCAGTTCTCGTGGCGGCGTCGCCTGCCAGGCCGGCGCTCAGCGCCTGCTCGACCAGCGACACGGCGCGGGCTGCGCTCGTTCCTTGGGCGTAGCGGTCGCCCGAGCCGGGCCTGGCCGCGGAAGCGATCGATGCCAGAGACGTGAGAGAAACGACCAGTGCGCAGCAAGAAATGCGTAGCATGCCTCAACCTCGCAATAAAAGAAGTGGCGAGATAGTCCGTTCCGAGCCGCAGTCTAACAATTCCGGTCGCGCCGTTGCAAGTTTTTCGATTCCTGCGGGATTTCTGGCGTTTAAATACGTTGGAGCGTCGCGCGGACGGTAAATACCCAAGCGATTGCCGTGAGGATGGAGCGACGCCATCGGAAAGCTTGACCGCAGCGGGACTGCGAACGAAACTCGACAACCATCTCTGCAATTCCGCTATACGCGCCCCGCCTGGCCGGCCGGCGGGGGTGTTTCATATCCGCGGAGGAACTTCATGCTTCGCTGTATTAGCATCACCTGTGCATTTAGTCTTCAGCTAGGCGTCATGCAATCCGCAATAGCCAAAGGGCCGCTTGCGGCCACAGCCGTCATTCACGGCGATCAGGATGGCGGCCGGATCAGCCGGCATATTTACGGCCATTTCGCCGAGCATTTGGGACGCTGCATCTACGACGGCATCTGGGTCGGCGAGGATTCTAAGATTCCCAATACGCGCGGCATGCGAACTGACATTCTCGAAGCGCTCAAGCGGCTGAACGTTCCGAACCTCCGCTGGCCGGGTGGATGCTACGCCGACGACTACCATTGGCGCGACGGCATCGGCCCGCGCGACCAGCGGCCGAAGCGGGTCAACATGCATTGGGGCCAGGTGGTTGATGCCAACGCCTTCGGCACGCACGAGTTTCTCGATCTCTGCGAAGTGCTGGGCGCCGAACCGTATCTCGCCGGCAATATGGGGAGCGGCACGCCGCAGGAGATGCGCGAGTGGATTGAGTATCTCACTTACGACGGCGACAGCGAGCTGGCGAACCTGCGCCGCAAGAATGGCCGCGAGAAGCCCTGGAAGATTCCGTTCTTCGGCGTCGGCAACGAGAACTGGGGCTGCGGCGGCAACATGCGGCCCGAGTACTACGCCGATCTGTATCGGCGGTATGCCACGTTCTGCCCTGACTTGTCGGGCAATCGGCTCACCCGGGTAGCGTGCGGTCCGAGCGGTTCGAATCCGAACTGGACCAAAGTCGTCATGGATCGCGTGGGCGATCGGATGCAGGCCTATTCGATTCACCAGTACACACTCGCGGCGCCCTGGAGCGACAAGCTGTCGGCGACGGGATTCGGCGAACAGGAATGGTTCAACATCCTGCGCGACGGCCGGGGCATTGAATCATTTCTTGACGAGACTGAAGAGATCATGGATCGGGTCGATCCTGAAAAGCGGATCGCGCTGTTTGTCGACGAGTGGGGATCCTGGTACGACAGCGAGCCGGGAACGCCGGGCTACGCACTGTTCCAGCAGAACACGCTGCGCGACGCGCTGCTGGCCGCGGAAACGCTCCACATCTTTCACGAACACTGCGACCGGGTGCGGATGGCCAACATCGCCCAGGTGGTGAACGTGCTGCAGGCGATGATCCTGACCGAGGGTGAAAAGATGGTGCTCACGCCGAGCTACCACGTGTTCGAGATGTACAAAGTGCATCAGGACGCGACGCGGCTGCCGGTGGACCTGGAAACGCCGGAGTACGAATTGGATGAACAGTCGATGCCGGCGCTGAGCGTCTCGGCCTCTCGTGATGAGGAGGGGCGCGTGCACGTATCGATCGTCAACGTCCACGCGCGGGAGGCGGTAGAACTGTCGTGCGAGGTGGCCGACGTTGAAGCGTCGAAGGTCGCGGGCCGCATTCTCACTGCGGAGGAGTTTGACGCTCACAATACGTTCTTGGCGCCGGAGCGGGTGAAGCCGAGCGAGTTTGACGGCGCGGAGCTCGAGGACGGCAAGCTGCGGGCGACGATTCCGCCGCGGGCGGTCGTGGTGCTGACAATTCAGCCTTGAGCCGGTGCTGGGGGAGTAGACGCGTGATAGAATTGTGGCGGAGGTTATAAGCCAATTCAAACTGAATCGAGCGTGATATGTCGGACCCGATCTCTGCAGTTTTCAACTTATCGCCCGCGGAAAAACTTCAGCTCATCGGCGAGTTATGGGACGATCTCTCGGCAGCGCCGGAGAATATTCCGTTCCCTCATTGGCAAAAGGAAGAGCTCAATCGGCGGAAGGCTCGAATCGAGAAGCATCCCGAGTCAGCTCTAACCTGGGAGGAGATCGTACGGCGTATCCGAGAGCGCCATGGCCGCTAAGCTGCTGTTTACTTCAGAGACGCACCAAGACTTGGATGAAGCGTTCGAATGGTACGAGCGTCGCCGGCTTGGTTTAGGCGAGGAGTTCTTAATTGAGGTGGCGGACTGCATCGACAGTGTTTGTGCGAATCCTGAATTGCGCCCCAAAGTCGTGGACGAGTACCGCCAAGCGATCGTGCATCGATTTCCTTATTCGGTCATCTACGGCTACAAAGGCGGCTCCGTGACGGTTTATGCAGTCGTGCATAATGCTCGCGATCCGCGGGTATTGCGGCGGCGATTGGGCCACTAGGATCATGCAACCTGCTCGTTTAGACGCGCCGCGGTTTTCAGTCCGCGGATTGCTGATCCTTACGGTGTTTCTCGCTCTGATTGCAGCTTTTCTTGGCGGCGCTCACCGGATGAGTGAGCGCAGAAGTGCCGAGATTGCTCGCCTTGCCGAGCAGAGCATGCGTACGAAGGTCGAGATCGTCAATCGGATTGAAGCGGTATGCGCGCAGATAGGTAGGGTTCCGTGGAATCCAGGAGGAGCTTGAGGAATTGCTGGGCGAACCGATGCCAGTTGTATACGAAGAAGATCATCCCTTGCCGATCATGCATAGTCGGACTGGCCAGGGGACCTATCAGCTCATTTATACGAGCTTTTGGACCGACGACTGGATCTACGACAGCAGATCGCCGAAGGCTGGTTGGGTGCAGCATTTCTTTTAAACGCAGTCGTTCATACGCCTAGTGAACTTGGTCGGTTGACATGCCGCGTGATAGAATCTACGCACTCTACTAAAAGGGCCGGTTGACGGATCACTTGCCTTAGTAATCTCTCCTAGCCCCTCCCTTCGAGGGAGGGGGATCAAGCATTAGATAGATGAATCTCCTCTGGATTGTGCTGCCGTCGGCGGCGTTGTTGGCGGCGGCTTATCTCACGTATGGGCGGCTGTTAGGGCGGCTGCTGCGGCTCGATTCGAAGGCGGCGGTGCCGGCCGTGGAGCAGCGCGACGGGCTCGACTTCGAGCCGCTGGCGCCGGCGGCGCTGTTTCCGCAGCACTTCTCGGCGATTGCCGCGGCCGGGCCGATCGTCGGCCCGATTCTCGCCGGGATCACCTTCGGCTGGCTGCCGGCGCTGTTGTGGATCCTGATCGGATCGATCCTGATCGGCGGCGTGCACGACATCACGGCGCTCACTGCGTCGCTGCGGCATCGGGCCACCTCGATCGCCGAGGTCGTGCGGCTCTACATGTCGCGGCGATCGTATTTGATGTTCCTGGCGTTCATCTGGATCGCGCTGGTGTACATCATCGTCGCCTTCACCGGCGTGACGGCGGCGGCGTTTGTCGGACCGCCATCCGCGGAAAGCGGCGGCGTCGGAGGCGGCGCCATCGCCTCGTCTTCGACGATCTACCTGGCCGTTACGCTAGTGATGGGCCTGGCAATGCGATACGCGCGCCTGCCGTCGTGGGCGGCGCTCTGCGTGTTTCTTCCGTTGGTGGTGGCGGCGATTATCGCGGGGCCGTATTTGCCGCTGGATCTGGCGGCTCTCACTGGGTGGAGCGACGGCGTCTCGGTGAAAGCGTGGAGCGTTATCTTGCTGGCGTACTGCCTGGTCGCCGGCGTGTTGCCGGTGTGGCTGCTGTTGCAGCCGCGCGGGCAGTTGGGAGGCTATTTTCTGTACGCGGCGCTGGCGGCCGGGGCGTTGGGGTTGGCCTTTGGCGGCGTGGCGGTCGAGTATCCGGCCTTCCGCGGCTGGGAGGTGGCCGGCAAAGCGGGAACGGTCGCGCTATTCCCGATGCTGTTCATCATGATCGCCTGCGGGGCGTGCTCGGGCTTCCACGCGCTGATCGCCAGCGGCACGACCTCGAAGCAACTTCGCAACGAGTGCGACGCGAAGCCGGTCGCCTATGGAGCGATGCTGCTCGAGGGCATGGTCGCGGTCGTGTCGCTCTCGTGCGTGATGATGTTCGCCGAAGGATCGGCGGAACTTGCGGGAAAGCCCAACCAGGTGTACGCCGCGGGGATTGGCAAGTTCCTGGACGTGCTGCATATCCCGTCGCAGATCGGAATTACATTCGCGCTGATGGCGTTCACAACGTTCGTGTACGACACGCTCGACGTCTGCACACGGCTGGGGCGGTTCATCCTGCAGGAGCTGACCGGCTGGCGCGGCCGCGGCGGCCGGCTGCTGGGCACGGCGCTGACCGCCGGCGTGCCGCTGTTCTTTATCCTGCGGCATCCCTCCGACGCGGCGGTGCCGGTGTGGATGAAGTTCTGGAACCTGTTCGGGGCGAGCAATCAATTGCTCGCCGCTCTTACGCTGCTCGGCGTGACGGTGTGGCTATGGAGAACCCGACGCGCCGCGTGGGTGTGGTTCGTGACTGGCATCCCCACGGTGCTCATGTACGTAATGAGCACGTGGGCGCTCGTAACGATGACTGTGCCGGCGTTCCGCAGCAGCGAAGGGGCGTGGCAGACGCCGAGCGACCCCGTGCCGTGGATCGGGCTGGTGCTGTTGGGCCTGGCGGCGCTGATGCTGGTCGAGGCTGCGCGAGTATTGGCGGCGCTGGGCGGCCCGCCGCGCGGCGGCGAGGCGGAGCCGGCGCTGGCGTAAGGTGCAAGAATGCCACGACGAGGGCTATTGAAGAAGAATCTGATCGATGCATGGAATGCATGCATCGATGATGATTATTGTTTGCGTCGCATTAATTCGGAACATGGTCTACAAGCTTCATTCTACAAGCACTTATTAGCAGTCTTGCCTAAAACGCGGACGGTATTTGTCGAGCCGAAGATCAAGGGGGCAAGAGTTTATCCAGACATAGTGATATGCAATACCCGAGAGGTCATTGGGGTGATCGAATTGAAGTATCAGCCTCGCGTGAAGCCAAGTTTATGCAAGGACCTTCAAAGTCTTTGCGATCTTGCCAATCGTCAAGGGCTCCAATTCAGCAACAAACGGTATGCTGGACCGGTAACTGACGGAAAAATATACAAGTTCTCCGAGCATATCTTGTTCGCTTGGGCGGGAATTCACAGATACGATGCAGATCTGGAAAACCGAGTCGAGGAGTTACTTTCCGACTACGGCAATGTTCGCAACCACTGCTTTCTGCGGTTGCATGCCATTCCAAATCGAAATCCCAAACCCGAGATCCGTGTAATCTAACTTCTTCGACGTTCCACACATGCCGGCCAGGGATGGAAGCACCATATGCTTTTAGGCCAGCTTGATGTCGACCATCAGGTCGTGGGCGACCGCTTCGAAGGCTTCGCGGAGCGTGGCGTCGGTAATGCTGGGCGGGAGGCGGAGCTGGGCCTGGGCGTGGAACGTCGGGTGGCCGGTTTCTGCGGCGGCGCGGCATTCGGTCGTTAGCTCTTCGACGTTCACGCCCAGCGAGGCGAGCACGCGGCTGATTTCGCGGACGATGCCGGGGCGGTCTTGGCCCATCAGGTCGAGGTGGAGGAGCGGGCGTGTTTCGGCGTCGATAGATGCGGCGGCGGGATCGGGGTGGATGATCGATTCGAGGCCTGTGCTCGCTAAGCCGCGAAGCGATGTGGAGAGTGCTTCGGCGCGGTCGGCGTCGACTTCGACGCGCAGGATGCCGGCGAACTGTCCGGCCAGATGGGCCATGCGGCTTTCGAGCCAGTTGCCATTGTGCTCGGCGACGAGCCTGGCGATTTGCTCAACCAAGCCAGGGCGATCGGGGCCGAGGATGGTGAGGACGAGGGAAGTGGTGGGCATGTGGGACTCGATGAGTGATTAAATGACGAATGACGAATGACGAATGGAAGAGATCGCGGTAGGAGTCTTTTCATTCGTCATTCGTCATTCCGTCATTCGTCATTTCCCTGGGATGCTTTCGCCGCGGATGATGTCGGCGAACGTTTGACGCTCTCTCACGAGATTCGCCTCGCCGTTCTCAATGAGGACTTCGGCGGCGAGCGGCTTGCTGTTGTAGTTGCTGCCCATCACGGCGCCGTACGCCCCGGCGACGCCGATGACGATGTAGTCGCCGACGCTTGCCTCGGGCAGTTCGCGGCTTTTGACGTAACCGCCGTCTTCCTGCGTGAAGATGTCGCCGGATTCGCACAGCGGGCCGCCGACGATGACTTGCTGCGTACGACCGGGCTCGCCATTGCCCTTACTGACGCCTGTACCCTGGCCCCTGTCCCCTGCGTACGCCACGTACATCGGGTGGTAGGCGCCGTAGAGGATCGGACGGGCGAGATTGTTGAAGCCGGCGTCGAGCACGTAGAACAGGTTGTCGCCCATGCGCTTCACGGCGCGGATTTCGGCGACGAGGCTGCCGCTCTCGGCGGAGAGGTAGCGGCCGGGCTCGATTTCAAGGCTCACAGCGTGGCCGAACGCCTTGGCGAGCCGATCACGCACGCCGTTCCACAGGTCGAAGTAAGCGGCGATGTCGACTCGCTTGTCCCCCTCGCGATACGGCGTCGGCAGGCCGCCGCCGGCGGAGATCGAGTGGATCGAGTCGCCCACCGAGAGGGCCGCCTTTTCCATGGCGCCGCAGACCTGGCTGAGGTGCTCCAGGTCGGTCCCCGAGCCGATGTGCATGTGGAGCCCGGCGATCGGGCAGTTGTACTTCGCGGCGCGCTCGACGCAGTCGGCCAGTTGCGTGTGCCAGATGCCGTGCTTCGACTGTTGGCCGCCGGTGTTGGTCTTTTGGCTATGCCCGTGGCCGAAGCCGGGGTTGATGCGTAGGGTGATGCCGCGGCCCGGACAGCGCTGGCCGTACTGGTCGATCATGTCGGGCGAGCCGCAGTTGACGGGGATCTGATTCTCGGCGACCAGATCGAGCGCTTCGCGGTCGAAGATGTCGGCGGTGTAGACGATCTGCGGCGGCTCATCGAAGCCGGCCTTGAACCCGGCGGCCAGGGCCCGCTGGATTTCGCCGGCGCTGACCGCGTCGACGACCGCGCCGTGCCGCCGCACCAGGTCGAGGATGGCGAGGTTCGAGCACGCCTTCTGGGCGTAGCGGACGACGTCGAACGCGGCGAGATCGGCGATCCGCTCGGCGATAATCGCGGCGTCATAGACGAACAGCGGCGTGCCGAAGCGCCGGGCCAGTTCGGCGACGGAGTGCCCGGCGATTTCGGTGACGGTCAGTTGGTTCAAAGCAGCGGCGGGCATGCGGTTACCTAGGTTTGTCTGGTGTTGCGGTCCAATCCTCCACTTTGAGGCCCGGGACCTTCTCGAAGTCGACTAGATTGCGCGTCAGCACCGTATAGCCGTTTACTAAGGCAATCGATGCAATCCGCAAATCCATCGTCCCAATGCGAACGCGCTGCTTACGCAAAGCTTCGAACTTTTCTGCAGCGGCCTCATCGAATGGAATAAGTTGCTGATGTGTATACTCGCCGAGCAAGCGACTCAACTCGGCATAGGCGCGAACGATCTGCCGAGATCGATGCTCGCGGTTGAGGTAGGACTGCCAAGCAGTTACCTGCTCATGAAAGGTAACAATCGAGACGTAGAAGTCGTCGAGTGAATACGCTGCAATTCGACGGAAAATTGCGTCGCGCAATTCCGGCGATCGACCCTGAATGATGACGACGTGATCGGTGTCGAATAAGAACACGGTCGCGGTCTAACCGTGGGCCTCGAACGTCTGTGACTGACGGTACTCGCGTCCCAAGCGAACGATCTCGTCAAAATCTTCAAAATCTTTGAACATTCCCCGCATGCGCAGAAGCCAATGTTCGCGCTGGCCGTTCGCCGCATGGTGCTTTTTAAAGTCAGCTAGCTCGCGCTCAAGCGCGGCGACTCGTGATTCGAGCTGCTGGATGTCCGACATAGCAGAAACCTCGGGGGGCATGGCCCAAATGGCCATGCCCCAATTATCGCGCCGCGAGAACCTGGAATCCAGCCCGTGAAGAAGATTACTGG
>DASVCM010000131.1:0-5952 GCA_036381635.1 Lacipirellula sp. | reverse complement strand
GTTTGATACGAGCACAGGCGCCCAACTTTTCAAGTTGACGCCTCATGAACCACAACTTGACGATAGATTCGGTAATTCGGTAGCGATTTCCGGGAATCTGGCCATTATCGGCGCCTATACCCACCCGACGCCATTCAGAGTTTCAGGAGCAGCTTATGTTTTCGATTTGACGACCGGTCAACAGCTCGCGCGGCTGACGGCTCCGGACGCCGCGGCTTTTGATCAATTCGGCTTCGATGTGAATTTGGAAGGAACTCGCGCCATCGTGGGCGCCTGGACGGATGATGATCTCGGCGTCAACTCGGGGTCGGCTTATGTGTTCACAGTTCCGGAACCCGCCGCGCCGATCGTTGCGGCAACAGGTCTTATAATGCTCAGTTGGACACGGCGCCGTACGTGGAGTTGAAGCTTTTATCTAAAATCCGAACAGCTCGTTAATTGACGCTAAAAGTAAGGGCCTACTCATGTCGAAGTCCGTTGTTGTGCTGTCGACGCTGGATACCAAGGGTCGGGAGACGGCGTTTTTGAAGGAGCAGATCGAGCATGCCGGGTGCTCGGCGGTGCTTGTGGATATGGGCGTGGTGGGGACGCCGACGATTAAGGCCAACGTGACGCGCGAGCAAGTGGCCGAGGCGGGCGGCACGCCGCTGTCGCAACTGCAGGCCGGGGCCTCGCGCGAGAAGGCGGCGCCGGTGATGATTCGCGGGGCGGCGAAGCTGGTCAATGACATGATCAAGGCCGGCAAGGCGCACGCGGTGGTGGGCCTTGGCGGCACGCAGGGGACTTCCAGCGGCACCGGCGTCATGCAGCAGCTTCCCTATGGCGTGGGGAAGGTGATGGTCTCGACTTGCGCCGCTGGCGATTGCTCGGCGTTCGTCGGCATCAAGGACATCATGATGATGTTCTCGGTCAGCGACATTCTCGGCCTCAACCCGTTCATGCGCAAGGTGCTGGCCAACGCGGCGGCAGCGGCGGCGGGGATGGCCAAGCTCGACGAGAAGCAGGTCGCCGCGAGCAACAAGCCGCTCATCGGCATGAGCAACCTGGGCGTGCTGACTAAGGGCGCCGAGGTCGCAGTCGAGTATCTCGAAAGCAAGGGGTACGAGGTGATCATGTTCCACGCCGTCGGCGCCGGCGGGCGAGCGATGGAGCAGATGATGCGCGAAGGGCTGATCGCCGGCGTGTTCGACTACGCGATGGGCGAGATCAGCGACGAGCTGCACCACGCCCTGCGGGCCGGCGGGCCCGAGCGGCTCACGGCGGCCGGCAAATTGGGCCTGCCGCAGGTGCTCGTCCCCGGCGGCACGGAGCACATCGGGCTGTTTTTGAGCGAAGAGCACGTGCTGCCCGAAAAGTACAAGAACCATATGAACACGTTCCACAGCCCCATCATCGCGGCGCCGCGGCTCAGCGCCGACGAAATGGTCGAGGTGGCCAAGGAAATCGCCAAGCGGCTGCAGCACACGAAGGGAAACGCCGTGTTCATGATCCCGCTGCGCGGCACCAGCCGGTACGGCGTCGAGGGCGGACCGCTGCGCGATCCCGAGGGGGACAAAGCCTTCTTCGCGGCGCTCAAGGAACATCTGCCAAAGTCGATCGAAATTGTCGAAAAGGATCTCGGCGCCGAGGACCCGGAGTTCGTCCGCCAGTGCTGCGATCGGCTGGTTGGGCTGATCGAGAAGTCGAAGAAGTGAATCGGCGGTGCAGGACCGCCTGCGCACAAAAACGCCCCGGAGAGCCTTGCGAGCTAACCGGGGCGTTTCGAGTGTCATTCCGGGCCGCGCCTCGAAAAGCGCGGCCAGGTCAATTTGCCATCCCTAGAGAGGCGTCACCGCATCGGCGCGGGGACCCTTCGGACCGCGGCCCTCGGTGTACGTGACGTGCTGACCCTCTTGCAAGGTGTCGAACGCGCCGCCCTCAACGGCCGAGTGGTGGAAGAACAGTTCTCCCTTTTCGCCCTGGATGAATCCAAAGCCCTTCTCGGTAATCAACTTCTTGATCGTGCCTTCTGCCATCTGCAGAAACTCCCTAAACAAAACTCGAACAGACAAACGCAACTGCGCTCCGCGGCGATGCAAACCCGTGCACTGGCGCGAGACAGTTATACACAATTGGAGGATACACAAGTCGACCGCGATGAAGAACCGTCCGCGGCAGTCGCCAGAGGGCGTCTGAAGAGGAAGTATCTACAACATAAAGCGGGGGTTGACTCGAGTGCGACCCCAGGGGGGTAGTATAACTAGGGCCGTTTGCTTGTCAACGGCAGCCCGGGCATCGATACTGAGCGCTTGTCCTGCCGCGGCTCGCAAAACCGGGCGCTAGCCCCCGGTTTTGAAAGGCTACCGGCCGCAACCAAATACGATCTTGCGAGGCAATGCTGTAATGAATCGCTGGTTGGCAGTCGCCGCAGCGGCTTGGCTCCTGCCGGCCGCCGCGCGGGCTTATCCCGTGGCCACGTCGTTTACGATTGATTCAGCCCAATCGAGCCTGGCGGTGAGCGCGTCGTCCGGATTCCTTAGCGATTCGGACTCCAAAAATCTCAGCGGCGTCATCAACGCGGTCTTTGACTTTGGCGAGAGCGGCGGCTTTCCGCCTGCCGCGAGCGTGACCGTCACGGACGCCGCCATCGCCCCCAGCGGGGATTACAACCTCGTACTTGGCTTTCCGCCGGTTCTCGGCGTGGCGATCACGGCCTCGGACCTTGTCGCCGATATTTCGACGCCCGTGCCGCCGGCGTCGATGGATCGCGTCGGCATGGCCGGCGCGGGCTACCAGTTTGACGCGTCGCAGTTTGTGGTGACGGTCGACCAGGGGATGATCGTCGTCACCGGCTCAGCCAATGAAACAACTGATCTCTCCATGGAGCCAATTATCGGCACGTCCGAGCCGGGCACGTTCGGCACGCTTACGTTCACCACCTTGGGAACGAGCGGCCCTTACACGCACGTCGGCGCGGCGCTGGACTTTCCCATCAGCATCCTGGAAACGACCGAAACCGGCGGCCTGAGCGTCGACTTCGCGATGACCGGTTCGGTGAAGGCCAATGCGTCGTTCTATGTAGCGCTCGCCGGCGTGCCGGGCGACTTCGACCTGGACGGCGACATCGACGGCGCTGACTTGGGCGTTTGGCGAGATGGGTTCGGAACGCTTGCCGGCGCGACGCCCGCCGACGGCAATGCCGACGGCGACGGCGATGTGGACGGCGGCGATTTCCTGATCTGGCAGAGATCGCTGGGAACTAGCCCGCCCGCTGCCGCTATGGCGGCGATTCAGGCTGTGCCGGAACCTGCGAGCCTGCTGCTGGCGGCCGGCTTGCTTGTGCTGGCGCTTTTCAGCCCCCGGCTTTGCCGGGGGGTCGGTCTGCCATAGGACAAACTCTGTTCCGATGGTGCGCAACCCCCGGGCAGAGCCCCGGGGCTGCAAAACCGTCACGGCAGCGCTAGCCCGCCATGCGGTCGATGCGGTTCATCGGCAGCGTCATCGGCGACTCGTCCGCCGTGCAGCGGAACTGCATCAGGTAGGCGTCCTCCGGCGAGTCCTCGTAGTAGGCCTTCAGCACGGTCACGGCGCGGAAGCCGGCGGCCTTGAAGAAGAGCTGGGCCGGGAGGTTCGTTTCGCGAACCTCCAGCGTGATCCGCACGCGGCGTTGGCTCGAGAGTTTGCCGAGCAGCTTGTCGATCATCTGCCGGCCGACGTCGCGGCGGCGGAACTCGGGCGCCACGGCAAAATTCAGAATGTGGAGCCGTGTCTTGTGCAGCTCGTAGATCATGAAGCCGACGACGCGCTCGCCATGCTCGGCGACCATGCCGATGCAGTTGCGTTGGCGGAGGCAGCGGATGAAGTCTTCCTCGAACCAGGGAAACTCGAAGCTGCCTCGCTCGATGTCGAGCACCTCCGCCATGTCGCGGCGGATCATCCAGCGGATATGCACCCGCAATTGTTGCTGTGGGTTGGCGCTCAACGGAGGCCTCCTTCCCTGTCGGCCTTTGGAAGTCTTCTTTTCATGTCGCTCGTCTTGAGCGAGTGCGGAAAATTACCAGAACCGGCGGGGGGTGCCAAGCGGGAAACTTGCAGTGCGGCCTCCCGGATGCGGCAGGTCGCAACGCTGCGTTTTTGCTATTGCGGTTGCGCCGGTTATGCCACTAGGGGCGAAGCCGGCGACCCGCGGGGTCGGGAAATGCGTGCCGAATGCGCCGCGCCGGGACGTCCTCAAGGGCGCCGTTGGGCTACGCTTGCGCGGCTGTTTTCTTGCATCTTTGCCGCTCCGGTCGCTTACGCTCCCGGCTCGCCATGACAATGACTGATACTTCAACGGAATGCCCGCCTGCCGGCGTGCTGGCAGACGAGGCCCGCAAGCACTACCGATTGTTGAGAATCGGACTGCTCGCCCTACTAGCGCTGGCGTGTGCGTATCCCTTCACGCTAAACATCGCGGACCCCGATCTGTGGGGGCATGTCCGCTACGCACAAGACTGGCTGGCCGCCGGCGAACTGCCGCGGACGGCGACGCATACATTCACCGCCGTCGGCTACCCGTGGGTGAACCACGAGAACATTGCTGAGCTATTGTTTGCCGTCAGCTACGAGCACATCGGCGTCTACGGCATGCTCGTGGCGAAGTGCCTGCTGGGCATGGCCATCATGGCCACAATGGCCTGGATGGCCATGCGCAAGGGGGTGCCGGCGGTTTCTGCCTGGGTGCTGCTGCTAATCGTCGCGACGAACCTGCACGGCTTCTTTACGATGCGGCCGCAATTGCTAAGCTTCGCATTGTGCACGATGGCGCTGATTTGCCTGGAACGAGCGTTCCCCAATTGGCCTGAGGAGCGAATCGTTCGCTTCAAGTGGCTGTGGCCGCTGCCGGCGATCGTCGTTCTGTGGGTGAATTCGCACGGCGGATTCATGGCCGGGCTGTGCATTATCGGCGCCCTGCTGCTGGGCCGGATGATTGAGCTGTGGCTGCATGAGGGCCGCGCTTCTTTCCCGCGGCAAGTGCACATTGCCGCGGTTGGCCTGTCATGTCTCGCCGCAACGATCGTGAACCCGTACGGCTTCGGCATGATCGAGTGGCTCTACTACTCGTGGGGCGGAGCGCCGCCGGAAATCACCGAATGGGCGCCGCTGACGCCGGATAAACCGATGTTCTGGTCGTTCATGACGCTGCTGGTCGTCGCCATGGGGAGCCTGGCGGGGACGCGGCGGAAGCGCGACTGGGTGCAGATCGTCATTCTGACGTTGGTCGCCTGGCAGACGCTGCTACACTTGCGGCACCTGGCCTTCGTGGCGCTGCTGTGCGGGGCCTGGCTGCCCGTTCATTGGCACTCGGCGCTCGTGCGACTCCGACCCGATCGTGACAAACCCTTGCCGATCGTGCTGCCGAACCTGTGGTTTCGGCTGGTGATGGCGGCCGGCATTCTGGTGGGCGTGGTCGCGCAAAGCATCTCGCTGGCCAACCGGCTGAGCAGCCTTCCGGTGGAGCGAAGCATGTACCCGGTCGACGCCTTCCAGTACATGGTCGATAACCGCCTCCAAGGGAAGCTGGTGTGCGCCTTCAATTGGGCCCAGTACGCCATTGCCGCGCTGGCGCCAGAGGTGACGGTCGGCTTCGACGGCCGCTTCGACACGTGCTACCCGCAGGAGGCGATCGACATTCACTTCGATTTCCTGCTGAGCAAGTCCGAACGGCGCGAGCGCCGGCCGGACGCCGGTCCTATCGACGGCACGCGCGTGCTTGAGTATTACAGCCCCGATCTGGTGCTGTTCGATCGCCGTTACGAGCACTGCGTGGCGACGATGCAGTCGAAGTCGGATGAATGGTCGCTCTTGTACAGCGACTCGATTTCGGAGCTATGGGGCCGAGCGTCGCGGTACGACGATCCCGCGAGCCCCCACTACCTGCCGCCGGAAGCCCGCAAGCACAAAGTGCGACTGCTGGAGGCGAAGTTCCAGTGG
>DASVCM010000130.1:0-12416 GCA_036381635.1 Lacipirellula sp. | reverse complement strand
GGCGGGGATGCATACGCTGCGGGCGCCCGCCGGCTGGGGCAGTAAAAGGTCGCTACCGGGATTTGCGCCGCGTCGGCCAGCAGGTCGTGCTTGGCGGCGCCGGTAGCGCCCGAGCCCATCTGATGGAGCGCCGCCTGTTCCATGAATGGCAGGCAGCTATAGGCCCAGCTCCCCGGCTGCGACGCGCCGAAGCCGCGGTCGGGATCTCCCGTCCACGCGTATCCCCAGCCGGCCGAGGGGAAAAACTGGTGCGCGTCGTGATGGAGCTGCCACGCCAGGGCGATCTGCCGCAGTTGGTTGGAGCATTGGGACCGCCGCGCCGCCTCGCGCGCCGCCTGCACCGCAGGCAACAACAGCGCGACCAGGACGCCGATAATCGCGATGACAACTAAGAGCTCAACCAGCGTGAAGCCGCCGCGCTTGCGCGAAACCATAACCACAACCCTGGCAGGGCAAGCCGCTTGCGGCTCGCCGTGCGCGAATCAATGCAAAGACAAAACGTGGCGGACCGCGCAGCAGCGGTCCGCCACGTCATTCTAGGCTCGAATTCATCAGCCGGAAACGCCGCGGCGACGCAAGCCGCACGCGGCAAGCAGTCCGACCGCAACGAGACTCAGCGTCGCCGGCTCGGGCACCGCGACGAAGAGGAACTCGTCCGGCGATAGAACGGCGCTGCTGATGCGTACCTCGTCAATCTTGGCGTCCGACCAATCGGCGACGCCGTTGTTGAACATGCCGCGGCCGATGCTCCAGCCGAGCGGCTCGTCGACGAGAACGTTGCCCGCGGTCCCGGCAAAGTCGCCAGAAATCGCATCCTTCAATTGGTAGGGACTGTTCTCACCGGCGACCCAGAGCGAAGCGTTATTCGCATCGATCGTCACGGCGACGTGATACCACTGGTTGGGCGCGACGGTTTCGCCCGAAGCGAGAAAGTGGACGTCCGAGTTCAGCGTGCCGTCGCCGTCGATCCATTCGATGAACAATTGGTTTGGCACTCCACCCGGGAAGTCGTCGCCGCGGACCAGCACCTTGAACGGCGGGACCGGGCTGTCGTCCTCGCCGGCAGCGTCGCCCAGCGGTTTGCCATCTTTGCCCAGAATGGCCTGGTAGCCTGCCACGTTGTCCATGCGGAAAGCGACTTCCACGGTCATTGCACTAAAAAGTTGCGAGCTAATCGACTTCGCGTTCGTCGTGAAGTTGTCGTCGTTCAATCCGGCGTCGTCGCCGCCCGGGCCGAAGTCGAGCGAAAGCGTGTTCGGCAGTCCGCTTCGCAGCGCCAGGGGCGACACCATGTTTGTATACGTCGCCGAGGTGAAGGTCGGATTGAACGTCTGCATGTGGTTGCCGTTGCCGGAAGAATCCAGCACGGTGTCGGGGCCCGCCGGAATGAGGGCGCCGCCGGTCCCTTCCTCGTGGCGCCAGTAGGCGCTGGTGACGCCTTGAGCCGCAACGGGGCTTGCCAGCGCCGCGACCGCTAGCGCGGCGGCGATGAATCTTTTCATGAGCTGCTCACTTTCTAGAAGAACATCGAAGGAGTGTGAAACGAGTTGCTCTTCACTGTTGCCGAGATTTCGCTGAGATAAGTTGCTAGCCGATCTAAAACCGGGGGCTAGCGCCCCGCGGCTGATCACATCAGCCGGAACGCGCTAGCGTCCGGTTTGCCGGCCCTTTCGCTGTGAATACGCCAGCGCTGCCAGGCTCGACAGCGCCAGGCCGAGCGTCGCCGGTTCTGGAATCGCCGCAGCGCCGGAGGGCGAAGTTCCGAACTGCTCTCTGAAGATGGCGAGGTCCGCACCATCGACCATCAAGTCGCCATTGGCGTCGCCGGTCGTCGGCGTGCCGACGGTCCCGATGTTGCGTTGGAATGTGAGGAAGTCCTGGCCGTCGACGTCGCCATCGCCGTCGAAATCGGCGTCCTCGGCCGGGCCGGCGGCGGCTACGAAGAGGAATTCTTCCGGCGTCAGCACCGAGTCGCTAATCCGCACCTCGTCGATGAGTGCGTTGGACCAGTCCGTGACGCCGTTGTTGAACATGCCTCGGCCGATAGTCCAACCCAACGGTTCCTGGACAAGGACGTTGCCCGACGGCCCAGCGAAATCGCCGGTGATCGAGTCGACCATTTCGTAGGGCGTCGTTTCGCCGGCCACCCACAAGGCGGCATCGGTGGCATTGATCGTCACGGCCGCGTGGTACCATTGATCGGGAACGACCGTCTCGCCAAGCGCCATGAGATGAACGTCGCTATTAAGCATGCCGTCGCCGTCGATGAACTCGACGGCGAGTTGGTTCGGAATACCGCCCGGATGGCCGTCGCCGCGGACCACGATCTTAAACGGCGGCACCGGGTTGTCGTCTTCTCCTAGGGCGTCGCCCAGCGGCTTGCCGTCCTTGCCGACCAAGGCCTGGAAGCCGCCGATGGTCTTCATGCGGAACGAGAGCTCAACGGTGATCTCGTTGAACACTTGCGAACTGATCGGCTTTTCCGCCACCGTGAAGTTGTCATCGTTGGGCTCACCGCCCTCGGGCGTCACGCCGTCGCTGCCGGTCCCGAAATCCAGCGATAGCGTGTTGGGCAGGCCGCTCCGCAATGCCAGTGGGGAAACGGTTGAGGAATAGGTGGGCGCCGTATACGGCGTGAAACCCGAACTGAAGGTCACCATGTGGTTGCCGTTGCCGGAGGAATCCAAGACGGTATCGAAGCCGTCGGGCACCAGGGCGCCGGCGGGCCCCTCCTCGTGCCGCCAATACGCTTGCGTGGCTGCGTCCACTTGCTGCGGAGCGAAGCAGATTAACGCGACAACCGCGAAGAGGATCCTAGATGCCGTCTTCATGTACTTGCTCCTTTGTGGCTTTCATTCGCTGAGAGTTTGCTGAGCACATTTAGGATGCACAGCTAGGCACTCTCATCCTTTAGGCGACGTAGATATCTTGCCGAGCGCCGCCGAGCATTTGTCGGAACTCTGCAGCCGTTGCAGAACTCATGGCGTGCGTTGCACGTGTCGCCCCAGCGGCCATCTGCCGCACCGGGGCCAACTTGGTACGATGCCGCGCCGACTGCGGAAAGTCAACGATTTTCGCCGATTTCACAGCCGAATTGCGCAACCGTGAGGTTTTCCAGCCACGGAGATTGACCCCGCCTTCAGTCCCTATCTTGAGCCTCAAGGCGGCCATTCAGGACGACGCTCTGCCCTCGCTGGATCGCCAAGCGATATTTCCGATCCTTGTACGCTATGCATGCCTTCGTTCCATCGCCAGAAGTTACTCGGCAATGAACTAACTTGCCGTCGCGCCACTCGATGTCCACGATAAACCCGCCGCGAGCCCGCAAACCTCTGACCGATCCCTCAGGCCAGGCCTCCGGAAGCGCCGGGAGTAATTCGATCAGCCAACTTCCGTCGGGCAGCCGGCGATGAGACTGCAGCAGCATTTCGGCAATCCCGTTGGCGGCGCCGAAGTTCCCATCGATTTGAAACGGCGGATGCGCATCGAAGAGGTTTGCGTAGACGCCGCCGCCTCGGTATTCGGTCTTGGGAGAGTCCGTCAACATCAGCAGTCCAGCTAGCACTTTGTGCGCTCGGTCGCCGTCGCGGAGCCGCGCCCACAGATTCACCTTCCACGCTCGCGACCAGCCGGTTCCGCCGTCGCCGCGGAACTCGAGCGAACGCCGGGCGGCGTCGAAAAGCTCGGGGGTATCCGGCGTGATCCCGTCCCCGGGGTGAAGGGCCCACAAGTGGGAGACGTGTCGATGGTCGTTCGCCGGGTCATCGACGTCTTCTAGCCATTCCTGCAACTGGCCGTGGCGGCCGATCTTGTTCGGAGCAATTCGATCACGAAAGGCGGTCGCTTTCTCTCGCCAGGCTTCATCAATATCAAGGATCTCAGAAGCTTCGATAACATTGGAGAACAGATCGCGAATGATCTGATGGTCCATCGTCGGCCCCATGACCAGACCGCCATGCTCGGGCGAATTGCTGGGACCACTGATGAGCCAGTTAGCATCGTCACGCGGATCGTCGATCAGGTAGTCGAGGAAGAACTGGGCCGACGCTTTCATGAGAGGGTAGGCCGTGTCACGAAGGAACTGCTCGTCGTCGCCGTACTGGTAGTGCTCCCACAGATGCTGGCAAAGCCACGCTCCGCCCGTGGGCCAAATGCCGTGGTTCGAATTGTTAATCGGCGCCGTGCCGCGCCACAGGTCGAAATTGTGGTGGGCGACCCAGCCGTCGGCGGCATAGTGAGCTCGCGCGGTTTGCCGACCCGATTCAGCCAGATCCGCGATGGCGTCGAACAGCGGACGGCTGCATTCGGCCAGGTTGCAGGACTCGGTGAGCCAATAGTTCATCTGGGTATTGATGTTGATCGTGTACTTGCTCTCCCAAGGCGGCGCGAGCTGGTCATTCCAAATGCCTTGCAAGTTGGCCGGCTGTCCGCCGGGGCGACTGCTGGCAATCATCAAATAACGGCCATACTGAAAAAAGAGCGCGGCTAACGCCGGCTCGTCGTTCCGCGCGTACTCCATAATCCGCTGGTCTGTGGGCGCCGCGCTTGGCGGATCGTCACCCAAACGAAGGGAGACCCGCCGGAACAGGTGTTGATGGTCTTCAATGTGCGATTGCTCAAGCTCGTCGTACTTTTTCTTGGAGGCAGCGGCGAGTTGCTCCTCGCTGCGCTTAACCGCGTCCGCCGAGAGATCGCGGTAATTTAGGAAGCTGGTTGCCGCCGTAAGGATCAGCGTCGCGCGGCTGGCGCCCGATACGCGGAGCTGATCGGCGTCGCTCGCAATCTCGCCATCCGTATCGAGCACACGCAGGTGGGTCGCGAACCGAACTTGCCCGGGCGATACGTGGCCGTCTCTCGCCTGCCAATCGTGAACTCGCCCCGCCAGTTCTAGGGTGCGATGGTCGCTGCTTGCGGAGTGAACGTCGGACTGCGGGCTGGAAAGGCCTGCGGAGAACGTCAGACGCCGCGGCTGATCGCAAGTGAGGTGGATGACCAGCGCTCGATCCGGATAGCTCGCGAACACGCGGCGCGTGTAGCGAACTCCCTGGCATCGATACGAGGTGGTCGCCACCGCAGTGTCGAGATCGAGCATGCGTCGATAGTCTTGCGTTTCGCCATGCCCAGGAAAATGAAGCCGGAGTTCGCCAAGCGGTTGAAATGCCATCTGCCTGAGCGGAATCGACATGAACCGAGCTTGCGCCAACTCTTCCGCTTCGCGTTGGCGGCCCGCGAAAAGCAGTTGGCGAATCTCCGGCAAGTGCTCGGCAGCCCCTCGGTTCGCATACGATCGTGGTCCGCCGGTCCATAGCGTCCCCTCATTGAGCGCGATTCGCTCTTCTTCCAACTGGCCAAAGACCATAGCGCCAATGTGGCCATTGCCGAGGGGGAGCGCTTCGGTCCACTTTTCCGCAGGCGAATCGTACCAGAGCTGCAAGCCAGGCGACGGCTCGCCGGCTATCGCCACGCCAGCCAGGAAGTGCAAAGCGCCGAAGAGGGCAATGGAAAGGTGCGATAAAAGCCGGGGAGCAGCGTCAGAACTGAAATTCATTGCACGGCGAGGAGACGGCGGAGAGAAGTGGCGCTGAGGCGGCTGATTCCATTCTCGCCGATCATAGGGCCGCTTTCCACTGTGGCGTTCGGCCTATTGTGCTTTGGTTCCTTCTTCCGCGGCAAGTTCCCTGAACTCCTCGCCAGTAAGCAGTTCCCCTCGAATGGAGCCGGATTGGATAGCCTCGGCAAGCACTTGTCGTCGCGCCTGGGTGCGAAACATGCCTTGAACGGCAAGCCGGCGGTTGCCTTCGTGCAGATGAGGGATCGCCGCGGCGAGCGCTTTGGCCGCCTCAGGAGCGTCAACGTCAACAAGCCCGCTGACCGCGCCCATCTGCAGTTCTGCGTGAGCATCCTTGCCGAGATACTGCAGCAGCTTAGCGCCTTGCCGCTGCCATGTGTCGGCGCCGAGTATGCGGAGGGCGTCGTAGCGAGTCCCGGTCTTCACCGACTCGTCGTCGGCCATTTTGACGGCTAGCTTGATCGTCCGTTGCCATCGATCCTGCATTGGCGGATGCGGCTTTAGCAACTCGGCGATCCGCTTGCGCGGCCACACGCCTTGCTGGCTGATGCCGTTGATCACGCCGCCGCCGATGACCACCGCCTGCCAGTCGCGTAGCGGCTCGCCCTCATTGGGTAGCGACAAATCGAGGACGCGAGCCAGCTCGCCCGCGTTATTGCGTCGGCCGGCCGCGATCGCTTCCCGCCAGATGGCTGGAATTCGCTCGTATTCCCCCGGCGTTCCGACGGAGAGTCCTTCCAATAGCTTTGCGACCGCGGTCGCGGCGTCGGATCCACCCGTAGGCGCCTCGCCGGCGATCGCTCGTTCCGGACTAGCGCCGGATGGCACCAGATACAGACCGCGCAGATCCATGAGGTGCGGCCTGGTGAGCGGCCCTTCGGGGCGAACGATAATCCGACTCTCGCCGGCAGGCAGCACAAGCCGGCCGAGATGGACGGTTCGAAACCGATCGTAGCCGCCGGTGGCCCCCGCAACGCCGCGCAGGGCCGGCTCGCCTCCTTCAACCACGAATCGGTTGCCTGCCGAGTCGTCGGCGCATGCCCAGTGGAGATATACGTCGAACGCGCCGCCCATCTTGTGGTTTACGCTCCAAGCAATGTAGTCATTCTGCCCATGCCAATAGCCAATGTTTTGAAAGGGTTCCTCATAGGTGATCTGGTCGCCAAAGATCTCAGCCTTTGAGGCCAGCAGCCATAACGTGCCGTCGTAATCGGCGGAGATGAGTACGGGCTCGTTGCCGGCGATGGACTTGGGCTCTGGCCGCGCGGCTGACAGGTAGGCGATGAGGTCCGAAGCGTCGCTCGGCGAAATGTCTCGTTCGAGTCCTTCAGGCATCAGCGACTTGCCGGAGTTCTCAAAGAGTTCCAGATCGGCCCGCAGCAACGCGTGCCGTTTACCTTGCTGCTCTAACAGCGTAATGCTAGTGGACGTTTCGCCCGCGAGGATGCCCGCATGGGAAAGGCCGTCGAGAGTGACCGCGGTATAGCTGCGAAATCGCTCGTCGATGTCGCGATTCGGATCGAAAATCGATTGGAGCAAAGAGCGCGGCTCGCGGGAGCTTAGGGCAGCCAGATCAGGTCCGACGGCGTGTCCTACCCCTTCGAGAATGTGGCAACTGGAACAATGCTTGTCAAAGAGCTGCCGACCGCGACCAATGTCGCCGTTGCTAGCTAGTGCGGCCGAATACGCGTCGACAATCGACTGCCGATCGCCGCCGCCGGCGGCGGCGAGCATCGACTGCGCTCGGTTGCGAATCGTTTCGTCGGCATGGTCGAGAAGTCGCTGTCGTTGCAAGGCATCCAGATCGCTGGCTTGGACTTCGCCTGCTGCGATTTGCTCCAGCATTAGGTCGACGAACGCCTTGCGGCCCAGCACCGCATCAAATGCAGTGCCGCGCAAGGCAGACGTGTAAGTTTTCCAGGGCGCCAGGATGGCCCGTCCCGCTTCGGGCGTTCCTATATGGGCAAGCGCCTCAACGACAGCATCCTGCAAAGCCGGCGGGCTCTGCGGATGCAGCAAGCCTTCCACCGACGAGATAAGAGCCTCTTCGTTGGATTCGCTGGCTGCGACGACGCGCAACGCCGCGAGTTTCATCTGCTCCTCGGCCGCCGGATCATTCAACGTCTTCCGTGCGAGCGAAATGATGGGAGCAAGTTGATTCGTAAGCTTCGAACCAACGGCGGCGTCCGTTCGGGAGTGCTCTAACAGCCGCGCGGCGGCGCCGAACTTCCACGAGGAGGCCACATCGCCAGTGCTCGAAAGGGCCTGGGCCGCAGCCACGACATCCTCGGGCCGACCTTGCACAACGAGCTGTCGGATAGCCGTGTCGACTATTCCCTCGTCAAGCGGCTCCGACGCGGCTTGCTCAAGGACCTGCCGAGCGACTAGAGCAACATTTTGCGGTCTCACGCTGCTCCAAACTGCAGCAAGCAGGAACGAGTCGTTCTGAGCGCTAACCGCCAGTTTCGCTAAGGCTTCAGCCGCCCCGGGGTGATCCAACTCGCCGAGTGTGTACGCCAACTGGAGCTTGACCTGCGGATCAGCATCGCCGGCAAGCTTCAGCATCGCCTCGGTCAGGCTTGGCGACGACTTCAAGAGCGGCTCGCTGAGGCGAATGGCATGGCGGCGCACGGCGGCGTTGCTATCCGCAAGTGCGCGAATAAGCAGCTCCACGTCGACGGCGCCTAACCCATCGAGTGTGCAAAGTGCTTGAAGCCGAGTGGCCGGACGCTCGGCGGCTTGCACAAGCTCGCGCAAGAGCGGCGCCGCGTCTATCGCCTGACGCTGGACCAGAATTTGATGCGCCAAGTCGCGCTGCGGTCCATTCGGCGAGTCGATTGTCGCGGCCAACTCTTCAGCAGTCAAACGGTCGAGCCGGCCGACGCTTCGCGGCTCCGCGCCCCGCGGCCGAACGCGGTAGATGCGGCCCTCCTCGCGCCCTCCCATGACGTCCATCTGCCGCAACGTGTCCTCGGGGATGAACTTCGGATGCTCGATCACCTCGCGATACATGTCGACGATGTAGAGGCAACCGTCCAGTCCGGTGCGGACCTGCACGGGCCGGAAATGCGGATCTGTCGAAGCGAGAAACTCGACGTCCTGTTCATCCGCCGCGCGCTCGCCCGCAAACGTTGAACCCTTCCCGGAAAGGATGCGGCGGTGCACCAGGTTGTTCACGGGCTCCGCGACGAACGCGTTATTCGAGTACTTGGCGCCGAGCAACTCGTCACGGTAGATTTCCAGCCCGCAGACTGAAGTTGGCCGGCCCGGCGGTCCGGAAAGCGCGAGAATCGAGGGCGTGCCGATCGGAAAAAGTTCGTACGGATTGCTGCCGACGGGAACCGGGGCTTCCGTGGCCGGAGGCGCTATGCGTGGATTGCGAGCGAGGTACCGGTCGACTAGCGGATAATGATCGACGAGCGAACCATTTTCGCAGCCGAACCAATCGCCCCAGTCGTTTCGGGCCCGGCCCTGTTGCGTGCGGCCAGTCACGCCTTCAATTTCGCCGGTATCGGGGCGAAAGCGGAAGTCGCGCTCGCCCAGCGCCAGCTTGCGGCCGGTGTGCGTTGTGATGTTGCCGCCGAACAGGCCGCCCGAGCCGTAAAGCCAGTTATCGAGCCCCCAGCGTAGGCTATTCACCCGCGCCTGAGCATTGTGTGTGGCGAAACCCGTAAGCAGCACGGTGCTTTGTTCCGCCTTACCGTCTCCGTCGGCGTCTTCGAAGTAAATAACGTCCGGCGCGTCGCACACGATGACTCCATCGCGCCATACCTTTACATCTGTCGGGAAGCGCAAGCCGTCCGCAAATACCGACGCCTCATCAAACCGGCCATCGCCTTCGCGGTCGATCAGTACGCGCACATTGCCGCTCGGCTTGAATTCTTCGTCGGCAAACCGCGTGTAATCGGGCATCTCGGCGACCCACATCCGGCCGTCGGGACCAAAGTCGATCGCAACCGGATCGGAGACAAGCGGCTCCGCGGCAGCCGCCTCAACGATGAATCCATCCTTCACCTTGATCGATTGGAGCGCCCGTCTGAGCTTCCGCTGTCGTGCGTTCGATTGCCGCTCGCCGTCCGTATTCAGCTTAAACTGCTGCGGAACCTGCCGGTGGACTTCGGCGATGATCCGCTCTTCAAGGCCTGCCTGCAGCGTGTTCGGCAGCGCGAAGTAGTGGATCTCGCCGCCGCCGCCGTAGCCGCCTTCCTTCAGCAACCGTTCGGAAGGGATGTACGAGCAAAAATCATTCGAATATCCATGGAGCCACAGGCGGCTCGCATCCAGTTCCTGCTTCAGCCGCAGGGCGTAGTCGACGCAGATTTCGCCGCCGAGGAAAACCATGGAGAGCGAGTCGCCGAACGAAACTGCCTGCACGGGATAATCAATCTTGGTAAGCAGCGGCTCGCCGCGCTCCAGCCGTGCGAGCTGGTACACGGAGTTGTAGCCGATAGTGTCGGGCCGCTTGGCGCGCTCGGTCAGCTCCTCTTTCGACGGCGGCGGATTGAGCGGCAGATCGATGTTTGCAAATGTCGCGGCCAGGCTGCCGGCAATCGGTTTCTGCTTTCCAGCGAGCAGCCGCTCGACCTCTTCGGCGATTTGCGCGCCCTGATCTGCTGCGGCCGCATAGTTTCCGCCGGTGACGCCGGAGTTGGGGTTCGAATCCGACCCGCAGCCGATCGAAACCATCGCAATGGCGCCAGGGTGATTGGCTTCGATGGCATGCTGGGCAAAGCCCGCCCAATCGCCGCTGATCTTGTTGTCCGAAAGCGTCACACAGTGACAGGCGTAGGTCGTGTAAATCGCGCGGATGCGGTCATCTTCGGCGGATCGGACCACAAGCACGGGCAAATCGTGATCCACCGGCCCGCCCGGCGTGCGGCGGTTCATGGCGAACTTAACCGTGCCAACGGCCCATGAAAGCTTCGCCGGCTTGCGGTCGGCCAGCGCCTTGACGGCGACCTCTTCCAACCAATCCGTCAGCTCAGCGGTGTACCGATCGATGTTCGCCTGGTGCTCCGGCGGAATGGGCGAGCTGAAGATCGTGTCGCAGGCGCCGGTTACCTTCGGCGTGGTGTGCGAATGCGTGAACGTCGCGGCGATCCGCCCTCGGGCTAGCCCATGTTTTGCCGAAAGCCGGCGCGCGACTTCGTCGACCATCGTCTGGCGGATCCCGAGGCTGTCGATCGCGATGAGCACGATGGGATTGCCGTCCCCCTCGTCGATTGCGAGGGCTTTGGCCCAAATGCGCTGCGTGATGCCTTCGGACTCATCGCGCCGATTGCCGAAGCCGTTCAGGCGGACGGGGTATCCTGGGGTGATGTCCACCTTCGCGACGCCGACCTGGTAGACCTGCGATTCCTCCGCGGCTATGGCGCCGATCGGGGCGCATGCATAGTGCCAACCCACGAGCAGCAATCCTGCCGCGAAGCATGTCGACGACGAGCGAAACATAGTGCTACCGAGCGAAACCAATGATGCGGAGGCGTGGACGCCAAAAAAGTCCACGACGATCCCTATAGCGTTGCAGACGGTCGCTTCGTTGAGAATCTCGTTCAGTGCAATCTGCCAACTTCTTTCGCCGGGGTAGTTTTGTGTTTTTGTTGCGATTGAGGCTGGCGGGGTTTTTTTCTGGGGTGAAGACGCGCGGCGAGGAGTTGCGCTGGGGGCGGGGGGCTTAAGTCCAAGGGGAGTTCTTCGTTGCGGCGGTTGGCGGGCGCGCAAGAGGGTACACAATTAGGTGCGTCGGCGGAGGGGGCGTGCGGAGTTTTTGAAATTGGCGGACGTCGCAAGTCGTTGGCACGCTTGGGGCCGCGGGGTTTCCGCCAAAGTTCTCAAAAAGTGGCAAGTGTGAGTTTCCGCGTCTTGGCGGAAGGGCCGGCGGGGCGGGTTTGCGCGATTGCGCGAGGTCGCGGTTGCGATTTGGAGCGATGCGCGGACGGCCGGGACCCCTACGGGTTGCGCAATCGTCGGGTGGCTCACGCAGAGGCGCGACTTAGCCGAGCTGCTCGGCAAGTGCGACGATGATGCCCTCGGGTCCGCGGATGTAGGCGAGCCGGTACGCGTCGTCATACTGCATTTCGCCGATCAGCTCGGCCCCGTGGGCGCATAGGCGCGCCACCACATCGTCGATCTTCTCAACGGCGAACATGATGCGACGGATGGCCGATAAGCGCGCCTACTTCTTGCCTTTATCCGTCTTGTTCCGCTGCTTCGCTTGGCCGACGATGCAAGAAGTTCGGCCGCCTTCCTAGGAAGCTCGCCGGCTCCGCTGCCGTTGCCGAAGCTAATAACGGTTCACCAAGCACTTAACCCCTGTGTCTCCATGCAACCCTCCACGATCGCCTTTCTGCTGCTCCTGGTATGTGCTGTTCCCTCCGCCTTCGCAGAGGTCACTTACTCTAATCCCCTTGATGTCGAATTTGGCGATCCCTATGTCCTGAAAGCCTCGAACGGAAAGTACTACATGTACGGCACCGGCGGCGTGAAGGACGGCTTCCGAGCCTGCTCCTCGTTGGACCTCGTGCACTGGAAAGAAGAGGGCCGCGTTTATCAAGGCAATACCAAGGGCTCCTGGGCCACCAAGTTCTTCTGGGCCCCGGAAGTCTACGAGATCAAAGGGAAGTTCTACATGTTCTACAGCGCCCAGTGGCGCGAGAATCCCGCCAACGAAGCGGAAAACTTCCGCATCGGCGTGGCCGTTTCGCAGTCGCCCACCGGGCCATTCAAGGAAATGCACGGCCGTCCCATCTTTGACCCCGGTTATCCCATCATCGACGCCAACGTCTACATTGCCGAAGACGAAAGGACCTACCTCTACTACTCCCGCTGTTGCTACAAGAACCCCGTG
>DASVCM010000129.1:0-10514 GCA_036381635.1 Lacipirellula sp. | reverse complement strand
AGGGTGAGAGCGGCGGATCGAGCGCTGTGCATTTAGCCGTGGGGTTGCTCCGCGGACCTGCCGCGAGCGGCCGGCCTAAATGAACGAACGACTCGCATCCGGATTCTCTGCCCTCCGTTGGCCCGAGTACACTTTACGCAGCCGTGCAAGTGCCGTCAACCAAGCCACTTACGTCAATAGAACCAACCTCCGCTTGGCGGCAGGCCGGGCTGCGGTACTACTCATACAATCATTTTCTGCGCCAGAAGTTCGGCGTGCGAGTGCAGAAGGTGAGCGTCGACGCCGGGTTCACCTGCCCGAACGTGGACGGGACAGTCGCCAAGGGGGGTTGCACGTTCTGCGACAATCGCAGTTTCAGCCCCAGCCGGCGGCTGCCGCGGGCCGGGATAGTGGGACAGATTGACCAGAGCATCGTACGGATGCGCCTGCGGTACCAGAACTGCCGGCACTTTCTGGCATACTTCCAGCCGGCGACCAACACCTACGCGCCGGTCGCCCGTCTCCGTCCCCTATATGCCGAAGCCCTATCGCATCCCCAGGTCGTGGGGCTGGCCATTGGCACGCGCAGCGACTGCGTGCCGGAGGAGACGCTTAATCTACTGGAGGAACTCGCAGCCAGAACGTATCTATCAGTTGAGTACGGCATGCAGACGATGCACGACCGCTCGCTGGAGTGGATGAACCGCGGGCACGATCATGCGTCCTTCTTAGACGCCGTCGAGCGGAGTCGCGGGCGGGGGTTCGAGATTTGCGCCCACGTGATGCTGGGGTTGCCCGGCGAATCGCACGGGGACATGCTCGCCACGGCGCGCGAGCTGGCGCGGGTGAACATCGACGCGGTGAAGATTCACAACCTCTACTGCGTGAAGAACACGCGGCTGGCCGATCAGGTAGCGGCGGGCGAAGTTCAGCTTATGGGCCGCGAGGAGTATGTGCGGACGGTTGTCGACTTCATCGAGTTGTTACCGCCGACGATGGTCATCGAACGCATCAGCGGCGACGCCCCGCCGGACTATTTCATTGGGCCGACTTGGTGCCTTGACAAACCGGCGGTGAAGCTGGCGATTGAGGCGGAATTCGCTCGGCGCGAGTCATTCCAAGGGCGAGGATATCAGGACGGGTAACGGTCGGCCAGCGTGCCGCAACACGCATATGCCGCGGCATGAACGTATATTTTTCCGATAAACTTTCCTGCTTTTTGGAGGGATCTCTGCGGAGCGATATAATCGCGGCGGCGCGTTCGGGTGCTTTCACCTAGCCAGGAGGGGGATCTCATGAAGACGACGCACGCATCATTTCCTTGGATCGCATTGGCGGCGGCGTGCGTAGCAGGCGCCGTCGGCTTAGGGGCTTCGACGGCGCGCGGCGTCGCGTTCAGCGGCACGGGGAGCGACGCCCTGGCGGATTTGGTCAATCAGCCCAATAAGATCTATCGGTTCGACCCGGCGGAAGACATCTTCGGCACGCCGGTGATTCGTTGGAAGATGACCGAACGGTTTCTGGACCATTACTCGCTAGCTAAGGAGCGGGAGCAGGTGCGGATGGCGATCCTCGAATGGGAAGAGGGCATGTTTAGCGGCGTGCGGCGGGCGGCGCCGACGTACGGCTGGACCCGGTGGAGCGGCGCGTCGGACTTCTACGACTTGAGAACGGTGGTCACCCATGAGATTGGGCACGCCCTGGGGGCCAATCATCCCGACGCCGCCTGGTTCAACGACAGCGGCAACGGCACGCCGTTCCAGCAGAACTACGTCCGCGTCGGCGGCAATTGGTCGCCGGCGGCGCCGCTGGGCGGCGAAATCATGAACGAAGGAAATGACGGCACGTCGCTGCCCGGCAGCAAACCGCCGAAAGGCATCGGGCCGGGAGCGTATTGGCGGACGCTCAGCCAGGACGAGCTCGACTTTCTCGACCACGGCTATCCGACGGCGATGGATTTCGTCGAGGTGGGCGCCAACGACGAGGCCGAGCTTATCATCGATCTGTTTGCGGTTGGCGCGGGACCGGGATCAACCTTGGGCATCGGCGGTCCCGATAAGTGGGAATCGTTCGACGCGAACAATGCCAACTTGGGACGCCGAATCCTGCAGGCGACCGCCAGCGTGCGCGAAGAGGCCAGCCTGCCCATCGGGTTCAAACCCCTGTCGCGAAATTGGGAGATCACCAACGACACGGGCGAGCCAATCAACTCGGTGATCATCACGGCCCGCGGCACGAACAATCCCAATCCAACGTCGTGGAGCAGCGGCGGCGCCAAGGCCTTTACGTTTCAAGGGGCGCTCGCGCCGCCGCAAGTTCCCGATCCGCGGGCGTTCAATCTCGAGGACGTGGCCCATCTATTTACGCAACCGGAGAACGGGCCGATCAACAACGGCCAGTCGGTCGAGGTCGGTTTGCAAAAGGACGTCTGGGACTGGAGCGTGTCGCAGGCCCAAGCCATTCAGGCCGACGGCGATTTTGTGGACATTGGACTGGTCAGCATCCAGAAGTTCGATTTCACCAGCCCGGTCGTGCCGAGTAACGACCCGTTGCCGGATGACATTACGATCCCGGACGGCGACCTGTGGGCGCTGCACGGCACGTTCAACATCGTCGCCAGCGGCTTCAAGATCATGAACCAGCAGGACTTCGAAGTGACGATCGACGAGATCGCCTTCGCCGCGGCGCCGGGGTTTGATCCGAATCGCACCGATATGTTGAACGCCGATGCGCTCGGGCGACTGACGGCCTCGGGGGACGCACATGCGGTTCCGCTGGCGACGCCGCTGGTCCTGTCTGCCGGCGAGGCCTTCTGCGTGTTAATGGATGGCACTCCCGGCGGGCTGCCTCCGGAGGTGCTGCAGTCGGGCCGGTGGACGAGCGTCAGCACGTCGCCGGGGTTGGATGAGGAGCGGTTGTTCGTATTCGCCGCGAGCCGGGGACAGGGGTTTGGCGTCGACAACTTTGCCCTGCTCAACACGCCGGTGTGGACGCCGGAGCCCTCCGCGGCGGTGCTCGCCGGACTGGCCTTTCTTGCGTTGGGGGCGAATCTTCGCCGCACTTTCCTGCGTAAATGATGCGGCTCAATTCTGCAGATTCGCTTCCGCCGGCCGATCGGCGTAGAATCTACGATTGCAGTGAGTGAAGAGGACCGGGCGGTCGCCGGTTGGGCTCGCGAGGGTCCAGCGGGAGGAAAGTCCGGGCGCCGTAGGACAGGGCGGTGGGTAACGCCCACCGGTCGCAAGACTAGGGAAAGTGCCACAGAAAACAAACCGCCGCGCGGCAACGTCTCGTGCGAAGTCGCGCGGTAAGGGTGAAACGGTGCGGTAAGAGCGCACCAGCAGGCGAGGCGACTCGCCTGGCTCGGTAAACCCCGCCCGGCGCAAGGCCAAACAGGGAGCATGAACTGGTCCGGTTCGTTATGACTTCCGGGTAGGCTGCTGGAGGCGGCAGGCAACTGCCGTCCTAGAGGAATGATCGCCCCGCGGCCGCTTCGGTCGCGGACAGAACCCGGCTTACAGGTCCTCTTCGCCGCTGTTTTTTCTTTGTCGATTTGTCTTTCACGACAAGCCATTTCGTCCTATTAGCCCTGCCGTTCACGGCAGGGTAGGAGCGGCATTGTTTCTTCCGGCCGAGCTGGGGGCGATGAGTTCAATCGGAGTGCAGCCGAGCCCGCATTGATCCGCGGATCGTTTCGGCCTCGGTTGCGCGCCGAGGGATGGATACTCTCCCGCTCGGCCGCCTGCCCCATGTGCTTGGCTTTACCCCGGCTTGAAAGCCGGGGCTAATAGGACGAACTACCAAGCCTATCTCGAAGGAAAACGTTGCTGCAGTTATTGCGTTATCTCTGGGCGTCGCCATGGTCGGCCGTCGGCCTGATGGTTGGAGCGCTCGCGCTGGCCAGCTGCGGGCGCGTGCAACAGCGGGGGCGCGTGTTGGAGTTCTACGGCGGCGCCGTTTCATGGCTGCTGCGGTGGGCGCCGGGGACCGGCTGCGGCGCGGCGGCGATGACGCTGGGGCACGTGGTATTGGGACAGTCGGCGACGTCGCTGGATCGCACGCGGGCCCATGAGCTGGTGCACGTGCGGCAGTACGAGCGGTGGGGGCCGTTGTTCGTACCGGCGTATCTGTTATGCTCGGCGTTCATCTACCTGCGCGGCGGCGACGGGTACCGTGATAATCCGTTTGAACGCGAAGCGTTTGATTTAGCCGCGGGGCTCGCCCCGCGGGCCCGCCGCGAGCGGCGGGGCTAAATCGGAATCAATGCGCCACGCGCGCCACGAAGTTGCCATCACCCTCCATGACTAAAGACCTCGATTGCATCGTTTGCGGCTCGTGCGTGGTCGACGTGCTGGTACGGCCGGTGGATCTGGAGCGCGCCGTCGGCGGCGGGCGGCTCGTCGAGGCCGATCCCCTGGAACTGACGACCGGCGGCATCGTCTCAAACTCCGGCATCACTCTGACGCGTCTGGGGATGCACGCGGCGGCATTCAGCTATGTAGGGAACGACCCGTGGGCGGAGGTGATTCGCCGCCGGTATGCGGCTGAAGGGCTTACAGACGAAGGACTGCTCACGCATCCGACCGGCGCGACGAGCACAACAGCGGTGCTGATCGACCCCAGCGGCGAGCGGAGCTTCCTCCACTGCGTGGGCGCGCCGAAGCTGCTCGATCGCGCAGCGTTTCTCGATCACCTCGATCTGTTCGCCCGCAGCAAGTGGATGCTTTTGGGCTACTATCCGCTGCTCCCGAATCTCATCGATGACCTGCCGGAGGTGCTCGCCGCGATTCGCAACGTCGGATGTAAGACGGCGCTCGATGCGGCTGGCGACGGAGGCGAGCTGGGGCCGCTCGTGCCGGTGCTGCCGCATCTCGATTTGTACGTGCCGAGCCTGGCCGAGGCACGGCGGCAGACGGGCGAAGAGGACCCGAAGAAGATTGTCGGCGTGTACCGCGACGCCGGCGCCGCCGGGTTGCTGGGGGTGAAGCTCGGCAGCCGCGGCGTGCTTTTGAGTCCGGCGCGCGGCGAATTCATCGAAGTCCCGGCTACGAAACCGCCGGGGGAAGTCGTCGATACAACCGGCGCCGGCGATTGCTTTCTCGGCGGGCTCTTGGCTGGACTCATTCGCGGCATGAGCGCCGGCGATGCGGGAAAGCTCGGCTCGGCGACCGGCGCCTGCTGCGTCACCTGCCTGGGCGCGACGGCGGGCATTCGCAGCTTCGAAGAGACGGCGAAGCTCGCGGGACTAATGTAGCCGCGGGTCAACGACCCGCCGGTGAAGCGGGTACTAGTGGTCCGCCCATGCGCACTTCACCGGCAGGTCGTTGACCTGCGGCTATTTAGCGCATCCTTTCACACATCGAACTTGATGCCCTGCGCCAGCGGCAGGTCGCTGGAGTAGTTCACCGTGTTGGTGACGCGGCGCATGTACTGCTTCCAGGCGTCGCTGCCCGACTCGCGGCCGCCGCCGGTTTCCTTTTCGCCGCCGAAGGCGCCGCCGATCTCGGCGCCGCTGGTGCCGATGTTCACGTTGACGATGCAGCAGTCGGAGCCGCTCGCGGAGCAGAACTGCTCGGCCTCGCGGACATCGCCGGTGAGGATGGCCGAGGACAGGCCCTGCGGAACGTTGTTGTGCATCGCGAGGGCATCGTCGAAATCGTTGTACCGCATGAGATACAGGATCGGGGCGAAGGTTTCCTGCCGAACGATGGGCGCGTCGGCGTCAATCTCGACAATCGCCGGCCGCACGTAGCAGCCGCCCTTCGGAACGCCGCCCGTGACGCGGCCGCCGCCGTGGACGCGGCCGCCCTGCTCTTTTGCGGCGCGGAGGGCGTCGTCCATCATCTTCGCCGACGGCTCGTCGATGAGCGGGCCGACGAGCGTGCCCTGTGCGGTCGGATCACCGATGGGCACGCGCTCGAAGATTTTCAGCAACTTGTCGCGCAGCTCGTCGGCGACCGATTCGTGGGCGATCAGCCGCCGCAGCGTCGTGCACCGCTGGCCGCAGGTGCCGACGGCGGCGAAGACAATCGAGCGGACCGCGAGGTCGAGGTCGGCGGACGGCGTTACGACCATGCCGTTGTTGCCGCCAAGCTCCAGGAGCGAGCGGCCGAGGCGCTTCGCCACCGTCTCGGCGACGGCTTTGCCCATTCTTGTTGAACCGGTGGCGGAGATTAGTGGTAGGCGTCGCGAAGATGCAAGCAGGTGGCCGACTTCGACGCCGCCGATGACGAGATTCGAGATGGCGGGGGGAACTCCTGCTGATTCGGCGAGGGTGCGTTGGAAGAGGGTCTGGCAGGCGATGGCGCAGAGCGGCGTTTTTTCGGAGGGCTTCCACACCACTGGGTCGCCGCAGACCCAGGCGATCGCGGCGTTCCACGCCCACACGGCGACGGGGAAGTTGAACGCGGTGACCACGCCGATGGGACCCAGCGGATGCCACTGCTCGGTGAGTCGATGGCCGGGGCGTTCGCTGGCGATCGTCTTGCCGTAGAGTTGCCGGCTCAGGCCGACGGCGAACTCGCAGATGTCGATCATCTCCTGGACTTCGCCGAGGGCTTCCTGCGTGATCTTGCCGGCTTCCCAACTAACAATGGTCGCGAGGTCGGCCTTGTGAGCACGCAGTTGCTCGCCGAAGGCGCGGACGAACTGACCGCGGACCGGCGCGGGGACGACTCGCCACTCGAGAAACGCCGCGGACGCCGCGTCGATCGCCGCGTCCACTTGCGCTGCGTCGGCCGCGGCGAACTCGGCTATTATGCTGCCGTCGATCGGCGTGCGGGCCGTCAGCTTAGAGCCGCCGCCGGCGATCCACTTCTCGCCAATCGAAATGCCTTGCACCGGCGTCTCGACGCCGAGGGCTGTCAACGCATCCTGCACTCGCTGATTCATGCTGACGGCTCCCGCTCCGTGACGGTTTCGATTTCGGCGGCCGGCGTCTCGCCCGCGGTTTCCAAACTGCTGAACTTTGTCGCGACCTGGCAGTCGTAGTGCTTGCCAAATCGATTCGCCAGGAACTCGGCGAAGTCGACCTGTTCCTGCCTCAGGAAGCCGCGGTCGGGCAAGCGGCCCGTGAGGTGCAGGTCGATCACCGCGCAAATGCCGGCGGCGGTGGTGATCTGGATCGCACTCCAATTCTCGCCGCCGATGTGCTGGTGGTAAATCTTCCGGGCGTCGGTGATCTGCACAAGCTGGCCGTCGCGCTGGCCGGTCACGGTGCAGAACGTAACGACCACGTCCTGGAACGTCACCGGCACCGCATGCTCCAGAATGTCCTTGAGCAGATCGCGCCGCTGGCTGAGCCGCAGCTCGTTCACCAGCAGATCGACCTGATTGCAGTGGCCGAGATACCGGACAGTCTTGTAGTTCAGCTCGCGAACATTCCCTTCCAGCGATTCGCACAGCGTCCCCAGGCCGCCGCTGGTGTTAAACGCTTCGTACCGGACGCCATCAAGCGAGAACTGCTCGTATCCTTCCAGCGGCAGGACCTCGATGCGGCGGCCTTCATGGATCGCATCGCATGGATTGCAGTACTCGTTGATCAGGCCGTCGGTACTCCAGGTGAGATTGTACTTCAACGCGCCGGTGGGGAACTGCGGCAACGCGCCAACGCGCATATGGACGCAGTCGAGCGCCTCGACGCGCTGCGTCAGGTGGTTGGCGACGATCGAGATGAACCCGGGCGCCAGGCCGCACTGCGGCATGAAGACTTGGCCCGACTTGGCCTGCTCGGCGATCGCCCGCACGCGGCGGGTGGTTTCGACGTCTTCGGTCAGATCGAAGTAACTGGCCCCTGCGGCGAGTGCAGCTTCGGCGACGCGCGGGTTGTGATAGAAGCTGAGCGCCGAGATGACGATGTCGCGGCCATTGAGCGCGGCCGCCAGCTCCGACGGCGACTCGACGTTCACCGGCACGGTCTTCACGCCGATGCGCGTGGCGATGCGGTCGAGGGCGGCGGCGCTGGCGTCGCCGACGACGACGTCGTAATCGCCCGAGTCGACCAGCAGCCGGGCGATCATGCGGCCAATCTTGCCGGCGCCCAATAATAATACGCGATGCATGTCGTCACCTAAGCTGTCGCTTTTATGATCTCTCTCGAGTCACACTACCTGTCCTATCGGCACGATATCGGATCGTCCAATGGCCTCAAGTCGGCGGCGCGCGTTATGCGCCAGATCAAGCTACGAAAACGCAAATGCGCGCTGTCTTAGGGCATTTCCGGCGCGGTACAATTCAATTATTAGCCGACCGGCAATTTGAGGCTCGAACCGACAGGTCTGTCATGTCCTCCACACTTCAGGATGTTCGCACCGATTTCGACTGGCAACCGCAGCCCGCGGCGGCGGAGTTCGTGGCCGGGCTGCTTCGCCGGTGCATTCAGAGCAACCCGCAAATTGGGCAGCTTGCTGAGCAGATGCGCGACCAGACCGGCACGCGGCTGGTCGACTGGGTCGATTCGATTGCGCTTCGCGAGGCAGCCGATCTATGCGAGGAATTGAAGGCCGCAGGCTATACGGCGGATGAGGCCGAACCGCAATCTTGGCGGCATCCTGAGGGAATCTTTCCGGTCGTTCGCGTGCTGCAAACTGGTCGCTCAAGCGACCAATCCCAAGCGGGGAGTGAGGCGCCTTTGTGGCTCGCCATTAAGGTGAGCTCGGTGGGTGAATTCGCCGCGGCGATGGGCGGGGACGGCGGCAGGCTGGAAGTGGAAGGCGCTGCGGGGTCGCAGTTTCGCGCGTGTCGCGTGCCGAACGCGGGCGGAACGCAGCTAGTCGCTTATGAGCGGCATGGATGGCCGTGGTTCGATGATCCGAAAAACCGCTCGCAGCAGATCACCGTGGCGGCCAAACACGCCCGCGCCTTCGCCACGCGGCGGCGCGATGGTGCGACCGATCGCGAAGGATTTGAACTGGCTGCCAAGCTGTTCGACGCCGCGGCCGCCGACCTGGGCCGCGACTGGGCGTGCGACCTGTTCTTCGCCGCGGAGCGCGATTACTGGATGAGCCGCAACGCCGCCGGCCGCATTCAGTACGATCGGCAGCAGGCGCTGGGACTTGGTTGGGGGAATCACGACCACCACACGTACCGCAATAGCCGAGAGAGCTTTGCCACCCTCATCGCGCTCTTGGAGCGAATGGGCTTCCAGTGCCGCGAGCGATTCTACGCCGGTCGCGAAGCGGGCTGGGGGGCGCAGGTGATCGAACAAGCGGCGACTGGGATCACGATCTTTGCCGACGTCGACCTCACCCCCGAAGAAGTCGCCGGCGACTTTGCCCATCAGCAGCTTCAGCCGCAAGACAAGCTCGGCACGGTGGGCATGTGGTGCAAGCTGCATGGCGAAGCGTTCCTGCAGGCGGGCATGCACCACTTGGAATGCCAATTCGATTTCGACGAAGTCCGCAAGCAGCTTGCCGCGATCGGCGTCGAATCGATGAAGCCGTTTACCGACTGGGCCCACCTGAAGCAGGCCTTCACCAAGGGCGAAGTCTGGCCGGTGCGGCCGGAGCGGCTCGACACGGCGCTCGCCGAGGGCTACATCACCAAAGAACAAGCCGAGCAGTTCCGCCGCGAGGGGGCGCTGGGGTCGCACTTGGAAATCCTGGAGCGCAACGACGGCTTCAAGGGGTTCAACCAGACGGGGATTAGCGAGATTATCACCCGCACCGATCCGCGCCGGCAGGCGGCGCATGTGTAACGGTCAGTAGCTGTCACCCCGAGGTCTGCCGAGGGGTCCGGCTAGATTCCTCGGCAGACCTCGGAATGACAAGAACTTTGCCCTGCGACCGTGGTCAAGGAATGCTATAAACTAGACGAGGGCGGCAACCACTGGCCGCCGCCCTCGCCAATCAAAACCCGGTGGTCGGCGGCGCCTGTTCAAGCGGAACCCAAGTAGCGCTAACTGTTTGCGGTTCCACTTGGCGAGCGTTTCGCCGGCCACTCTTTTTTTGCGCCTGCGGCGCTACTGCTTGGCCTTTTCCCCTTTCTCGGCCGTTGCCTTCACCAGGGCGTCTCTCCAAGCCTCTTTAAGTTGCGGATCGTCGGGTGAAGCTTTGACGAGTTGCTCGTACATGGCCGCGGCTTTGGTATGCTCGCCGCGCTCGGCGTAGGCGTTCGCCAGGCCGTAAGTTGCGGCGGTGGGACCGGGATACTTCTTTTGCATCCTCTCCCAAATTTTGACGGCCTCGTCGAGCTTGCCCTCGGCCTGCAGGCAGCGGGCCAGGCCGTTCATCGGGCCGGCCGCGTCTTTCTCCAGCTCCAGGCACTTCTCGAAGTAAGGCTTCGCCTCGGCCGGCTTGCCGGAATTCAGCAGGCAGAAGCCCAGGCCGTTCATGGCGGAAAGATTCTCGGGGTCCTTCGCCAATGCCTTGCGGAACATCGACTCGGCCGAGCGCATCTTGCCCTGCTGAAACAGCGCCCAACCGCGCTGGGCGTCGCCCGAGGTCTCGGCCTGCTTCGGCGGCGGCTCGATCTGCTGGCGCAGGTCGTCTGGCAGTTCCTTAGCCTTGGCCGCTTCGACCATCGCCTGCAGCGTCGGG
>DASVCM010000128.1:0-8382 GCA_036381635.1 Lacipirellula sp. | reverse complement strand
GGTGTTCTCGGCGTAGCCGCCCTCGCAGCCGCCTGGTGCGTAAGCCGCATGTGGGCGATAGATCACGCGCGTCCTGGAGCACACCGTAACTAGCAGCGCGCTCGCCTAGAGGACTAGCGATTGCAATCACAGCGCTCACGCCCGATAGCGACGCTCAAATTCAGCCGGCGACATGTTGATGTCGCGAAGAATGCTGCGGAGCGTGCCGATTTTCAACGGGCGGTTGCCGTGCACGGGAACCGTTGTTCGAAGTTCCTCGCGCTGCAGAAAGTGATGGCTACCGCGGACTCGCAGCAGCGTGAAGCCTTCCTGCTGGAGAAACTTGACCATTTCGGCGCCGGTAACGCGCGGCAGTTTAGCCACCGGCAAGCTCCGTCAGCTCCAAGTCAATCGTACGGATTGACGGCGAAGCAAGCCGGCTGACGGCGTCTTCGAGCCCGAACGTTTCAATGTAGCCTCGCAAGGCCTCTTTGAGGTCGGCGATCGCTTCGTCTTCTGTCTCGCCCTCGCCATAGGCGGGGATGTCCGGCAGGCGAGCGGTGAATCCGCCTTGTTCCGCATCTGCAATGAGTTCAACGATGAGAGACATGACGCCTCCATTAACACGCGTTCGGTTTCCATTTCCATTATGCAATAGCCGGCGCATAAAAAAACCTCGGAGCGCTGGCGCTCCGAGGTCGGTTGGCTAGTTCGAATAGCTTTTAGTCCAAAAACCCGCTCAGCTCCTGGCTCCGGCTCGGCTGCTGCAGCTTCCGCACGGCCTTCGCCTCGATCTGGCGAATCCGCTCGCGGGTCACTTTGAAGATGTGGCCCACTTCCTCGAGCGTATAGCTGTAGCCGTCGCCCAGGCCGTAGCGGAGTTTGATGATCTCGCGCTCGCGGTAGCTGAGGGTCTTCAGCACCTTCGAGATCCGCGACCGCAGCATCTCCTGCGCGGCGCCGATCGCCGGGCTTTCGGCGCCCGAGTCGGGCAGCAGGTCGCCGAAGTGGCTGTCCTCGCTGTTGCCCACCGGGCGGTCGAGGCTGATCGGGTAGCGGCTCATCGCCAGCACCCGGCGGGCCTCATCGACCGAACAGCCGGCGGCCTTGGCCGTCTCCTCGATCGTCGGCTCGCGGCCCAGTCGCTGCAGTAGCGCCCGGCTCACGTTCCGCACGCGGCTCATGGTCTCGACCATGTGAACCGGGATGCGAATCGTGCGGCTCTGGTCGGCCACTGCCCGGGTGATCGCCTGGCGAATCCACCACGTGGCGTAGGTGCAGAATTTGAAACCGCGGCGGTATTCGAACTTGTCGACGGCCCGCATCAGGCCGGCGTTGCCTTCCTGGATCAGATCCAGGAACGACAGGCCGCGGTTGCGGTACTTCTTGGCGATCGACACGACCAGCCGGAGGTTGCCCTCGCTCAGGCCGCGCTTGGCCCGCTGGTACTTCGAGTAAACGCCCTTGATGTAGTTCACGCGGTTCCGCAGGCTGCTCGGCGTTTCCTGACAGACCCGCAGGATGTTGCGGTACTCGATCAGCACCGGTTTCCGCTCGGACATCGGCCGGCGGTCCTTCTTCATCTGCTCGAGCGTCGCGCGCAGCTCGTCGACGCGGGCGCTGAACTTCTCCAGCGTCGCAATGTGCGGCTCGATCCGCTGGGTCCGCAGCCCCAGCTCCTCGACCAGCATCACCGCCCGGCGGCGACGCCGGGCCAGGTTCTTCCAGGCCTGCTCGCGGCGGGCCGGCTTCTCGCTCTTCGAGGTGGCGATGCGGTAGTCCTCGGCGTTGCGGTCCAGCAGAATCTCGAGCGTCTCGAGATTGTGCGGCAGCCGCCCCAGAATCTGCTCCTTCTCCAGCCGGTCGGTCACCGAGACCTGCACCGTACGGTCGAACGGCAGCTCGCCGCGATGCACCCGCTTCAGCACCTTGTAGGCGGCGCGAATCACGTAGTCGCACGCCAGCAGCCGGCGGCGGAACGACGTGCGCGTCGTTTCGATCCGGCGGGCGAGGTTGATTTCCTGCTGCCGCGTCAAGAGCGGAATCTCGCCCATCTGCGTCAGATACATCCGCACGGGATCGTCCGACCACGACTCGCCGTCGGCCGTCTCCTCGTCGAAATCCAGCGCGCCGGCCGGATCATCCTTGACCTCGATATCGTCGTTATCGTTCAGGTCGAGCGACAGGTCGTCGTCGCCGTCGTCGATATCGACGTCCAGACCCTTGGAGTCGAGATCGACGTCGCCGTCGACAGCCACCGCATCCTCATCCAGGTCATGATCCATTAACGCGTCGTACACGTGTTCAACACTCCTTGAGCAATCGTGGGTCTTGAAGGGAGCCTAGACCAATTATCACCGTAAATGCGCGTCCGGCGCGCTATCCCGCTGAGCCGCATGGTCAGCCGTCGTCCGGCGTGCGGTCGACAACGCGATCGGCTGGGCCGCCAAGGCAGGCGCGCTCCAGGCCCAGATCACATCATCAAGACATCGCAGCCGGCAGATACGGTTCGCCGCTCGCTGGAGATAACGACCGCTAAGCCGCGCGGATTGGCGTCGTAGGCGCCCCCAAGAATTTGCGAGAGAGACAACTAATCTTAACACCGCTGAACCGCCGGCAATTGGTCGACTGTGATTTGGTAGAAGATTACAACTGCGGAGAACTCTCGGGATTGGCCGGGCGTATCGAAGACGCATATGCCCTCCGCAACCGTCATGCTTTACCAACCGCGTCGAGCTGCGCGTCCGGCGACGGACGCTCATGCACGACACGGCAACACTTTCGACCAAGCCGCTGGATGTCACGCACGCACGCGCAACGCATGAGTTGCACTGCCCAGGCTCCACCCAGAGAGATCGCGATTCACCAAACGGACGCACCGCCGGCCGCCGCGCTCCGAGCGCCTCAGGCGACCGTGATTGAAGATTCCCTGCCCGTACCCAAAGAGCGCGATCGCTGTTTGCCTAGTAAGGCGTGGTCGCCGGGGCTGGGGAGGCTTCCTCAAAAGCCAGGGCCCGCTGGGGGACGGACCACTGTATTCAGAAGGGGAAGCCGCTGCGCCGGCCGTACCGCGGGTGTGCCGCTGTGCGTCGTGATCTGCGTTTTAAGGTGGGGAGGAACCTGGCCGAATCCAGCCTTCCAATTTTACCCACGGCAAAATCGGAGTCTAGGAAAAAATCGGATTTACCCGTGCAAAGCGGTCCCCGCAGGCCGCTAGCGGCAAACTCCGCAGACGCCGTGGAAAGTGCTTCCGAGCCGAGGTTTTAAGACCTCGCGACCGCCTTAATGGGCGTTTCATCTGGCGAGCGACCCCCCGCCCTGGCGGCCAACCACCTCGGGCGGGTGGCGCTGGATGCACTTTTCGACACCCCTCACTACCAGAGGCGCGACCTCGCAGCGGCCACCTCCAGTCGGCCAGTGGCGACGCCCAAACGGAACGCCCCTGGTTAGAATGGGCGGCGTTCGTACCTACCCTCGAGAATTCGGCGCTCGCGACGCGCCGCCACATGCCATCGCCTTCTGATCATGCACGCCGTCGCGGCTCGCGACTCGCTGCGTGGCTCGTCGCCGTCGCCGTTCTGATCGTCGTCTACGTCCTCAGCGCCGGCCCGGTGCTCGCCGCCGGCTGCTGGCTTCGCGACGCCACCGGCTGGGAAGGCTTCTACGCCGTCTTCTTCCTCTACCTGCCGCTCTTTCCGCTGGCCGACGTTGACCTCTTCGAGGCCTACCTGATGTGGTGGATGAAGCTGCTGGACACGATGCCGCCGGGCTGACCCTGCAACTCGCTCACCATCGTGTTAGCCGCGCTCACGCTAGCGGAGCGCGTCTCGGCCGTAAATATCGACCAAGTCCCGCCATCCCCAGCGCGAACAAGCAAGCCCCAAGCGGCTCCGGCACGACAGCCAACCCGCCCGCGGCGCTCGCGCCAAGCTGCCGCTGCCACGCAAGCAGATCAGCGCCGTCGGCATCGCCGTCGAGGTCGGCGTCGGCGCCTTCGCCGCCGAAGCTCGTTTGCCACGTTGGCAAATCGGCCGCATTCACCAGCCCGTCGCCGTTAAAGTCGGCGGGGAGTTCCTGAACATCCTCTGAAGTAAGAATGTTGCTCCAGTGCCGCAGGTCGTCGAGCAGCGGCCGGCCGGCGGCGTCGACGGCCCCGGCCACCGCGCCGTCCAAGTCCGGCGGGTACAGCTCGAAGAACCGCGTGCCGTACAGATCATAGGCCAGCTCGATCCCCGTCGCCGGGTTGAGGCTCGCCAACGCCTCGTCCCGCGCCGGCGGATGATCGAGCCACTTGTCGAGCGCCTGCATCATCGTCTCGCCGCCTTCGGCGACCCAATCCTGCAGGTTGTTGCCCAGGCCGTGGCCATTGTTCAGCGGCAGCGGCCAGTTGTCGGACAGGTTCTCGACGAAGAACGCCAGCCGCGGCTGGCCGGGGCCGTTGTACAGCGGCGCGAGCCGCGCGATGAGCTGGTCGTCCACATGCGGCCCGTCGGCGCCGTCGTCGAACGAGAAGAACGCCAGCGAGTTCGTATCGTGCGGAAACGCCGAGGTGGCCGCGGCGACGCCGTTCATCACGGCGTCGATGTAACGCTCCTGCGTGTACTCGGGATGATTGCGGATACCGCCGTTTAAATCGCGCACGCCGTAGTTCAGCCCCGCCGGCGCCACGTCGATCGACGTGAGCGTCGCATCGAGCCGCAAGGGGTGCGGAGCGCCGACGCTGGTGATCGTGTAGTTGCTGAGCGCCGTGAACAGCGCCGCATGCCGCTGTTGCGCGAAGGCATCCCACGGCACGGGGTTCACGTTGCCGGCATGATCGGTGTAGGTGGCCGACGCCCCGTCGAGCACGTATTGCGGCTCGTTGTTCGTAAAAATCTCGATGTCCAGCGACTGGCCCAGCGCCGAGACCCGCTTGATGGCTTCGTTGAGGAATCCGAATTCATACTGCCCGCGCGTCGGCTCCAGATCGCTCCAGAAGGTGCGCAGCGTGAACCCGGAGACGAAGTCGTAATCGCGAATGCCCCACAGCCGCGCGTCGCTGGACGCGTTGGGATTGAGCCGCGCCTGCCCCAGCGAGTAAATGCCCGCCGGCGTGTCGCCGCGCGCAGGGCTGGCGAGCGCAAGCAGCGGAAGCATGAGCCAAATGCAGATAGACCGCCGCCCTGAGGCGACGAGGGGAGAGGCCAGCGCGAGCATGCCTGGTTCCGAGAGGGGGTGCGACTTCTGTGTTCCGAAGAGCAATACTACGGGCGCGGTCAACAGCGTGCGATACGGCTAGCCGCACGTCTGGGGCGGGATGACCGCGCAGCGGCAATCCATCAGTGCCATCGCGCAGACCGCTGGTCCTCGTTTAGATTTCCTCCGGCTCCCTCCCCTCGGCGGGGAGGGCTGGGGAGGGGGGGCTGCAGCACGCTTGGCCCTGCCTCGGCAAGCAATTGAACTACTACGCCGATTTGCGGAGTGGCGCGGCTAGGCGTTGAGTAACACCCTGTGCGGAATATCAACCGCAAACCACGCTGAAGCTGACGAAGGCTCGGGCGACCGATTCTCAGCGATGATAAAGTGCAAGGAAACGGTTCGACCCGCGGGGATGCGCCTTAAGTGGAGCGTCATCGAGTCGTCCCGATACTCGACCAGGTCTTCAAAAGCCTGAAGGTCGAGAAATGGCATGCGTCCCATCAGTGCTTCGGAATCTTCTGTTCCCACCACTAAAATGTGGCTGCGAGTCTCCCATTCTTGCGCTTCAAGGCACTCGCCAGGGCAGGGCGTCCTCTGCGATTGCGATTCGCATCGCAGTTGTAATCGCAATGATTCAATTAGCTGTGAAGAATGGATGGTAAAAACCAGCGCACGGCATCGTAAGACGCTCTTGCCGGGCGGCAGCCGAGGCGAAAGCGAAATCTCTCGGATATTGGCGTCGACCGGGACGACTGACGAACATGACAATGTAAATGCCAACGTACCAATGAACGACTCCAAAATCGCACGTTCGATCATGCCGACGCCTCGGAGCGGTTAGAAACCATCCTACTTTAATAGGTCCGCCCGCTCCGCGTCACTCGCCGCAATCCACGTGGAACTCAGCCGGTTCGCCACGGCCAGCCGATGCACGGCGAGCGATTCCTTATCAACCACCACGAGCAGCCGCTTCAGCAGGCTCGTCGCCTCGGCGATGTACACGCTCTGGGTCTCCGCCAGCCGCCAGTGCTTCCAGTGGTCCAGGCCCGGGTGCTCGCCGAAGATCCACACCAGCCGCGGGTCATCCTTCGTCGCCTTCGCCAGCGATCGGCACGCGCCGCACGCGCCCGCTTCCATCACCGCCTTGCTCACGTGCTGTTTGCACACGGTGCACGAGACAAACTCCGTTCGCAGGGCAGGGCGGCCCGACACGGGGCATGCTTCGGTGAAGTCCGGCAGCACGTGCTTGCCGGTCACGCTGCACTGGAGCAGCTCTTGCCGCAGCACGCGGCGGCCCGAGTGCTCGCACGCGGCAATCTCTTCGGCCGCGTCGATTCGCCCGTCGTCGGTCGCGGCCAGGTGAAACGCGCTCGCTCCCGATCCGCTGGCAAAAAACGGCGGCGGCGTGAGCAGCTTCGCCCACGCGCTGAAGCCCACCGAAGCCGTCGACGCGCCGATGTCGAATTGCAGCCGCCCCTCGGCATGGCGAATCCACGCCACCGTCACCGCGGTCGGCTCCGGCAGCGGCGCATCCGGTTCGCGCGGCGAGAACTGCTTCGCCGCCATTCGACGACCGGCCGCCACCAGCGACCGCAGCGCCGCGTCGTCCAGCCGCGGCGGCAGCTTCTCGATCGGTTCCAACGCATCGAGCCCCAGCCGCGGCACAAGCTCGTCGCTCACCGACGACCCATCCGGCGCCACATGGACGTGATGTTGCGGCTCGTTCGTCTCACCGGCGAAGGTGAGCCGCACGAATGGATGGTCTGTCAACTGGCAGCCAGCCAGATGAACCTGCCCCCCTTCAACCGTGTACGCCGCGAACAGCGAACCGGTCACATCAGCCACCGTGATTGGCTGCCCCACCGGCCGCGCATGCTCTACGCCGCTCGCCTGAAGCTGCTGCCCGCCGACAGGATCGAAGCTCAGCCCGGCCATCTAACGATTTAGCCGCCAAAGTGCGGAATGATCAAATGATGAATGACGAATGCGGAGGCTCGCCACGCCATGCGTGTTATACATTCGTCATTCGCCGTTCGGTAATTCGTCATTTCGTTCTCGCAGTTATTTCCGCCTGAGGACATATACCACATCCTCGGTCTGCGGGCCGATTTCGATCGGCGTCGTCGCGTCGTAACCGAAGTCGTGCACGCTGGTTAGTTCCAGTTGGGGGATTTGCCGCAACAAGGCCTCCATCTGCTCGGCCGTATACATGCGGAAGCTCGACTCGTCTTCGATGCGGAACTGCTTCCGTGGCGTATAAACGTCAAAACTCATCCCGACGCGCTCCTCGCGGCGGCGCCTATCGCGGCCGATGACCCATAGCCGCGACAGCACCGAGAGGTTGCCGCGGCGGGCCGCCCAGCTCTCGGTTTCCAGCGGAGGGCCCACCGTCGGCGTCAGATGCAGCCCCAGCACGTAGATCCCGCCCTTGCGGAGCGCGTTGGCGACGCACTGCAAATGTCCGACCGCCTGCGTTTCGGTAGAGAGATGTCGAAAGCTGTTGATCGTGTTGAACGCGGCGTCCACCTTCCGCGGAAGCGAGAAGTCGGCCATGTCGCCGACGAACGCCGAGGGCTCGAACCCGGCGCGCTCCAGTCGCCGATTGCAAAACTCAACCGCCTTCTCGTTCAGATCAAGCCCCGAGACTTCATACTCCGCGCGGGCCATGCGAAACATCAGCCGCCCCGTGCCGCACGCCGGCTCGAAGATGCGCTTCACCATGCCGCGAGCGAACCGCGCAAAACACTCCTCAAGAAAATCGACCTCGGCCTTCCAATCGGAGCCGTACACGAGATCGTAGTACTTGGGATAGTCATAGAGGTGGCCGCGAACGGTTTCGAGCATGGAGTGGGAGTCGGTAGGGGGTAGTCGGTAGTGGGTAGTAAAGTTTCTCGTCGCTCTTATTTACTACCCCCTACCCCCTACCGACTACCCCCTCTCTTTTCCGCATGCCGGTTAACGGCGAGCTTCTTGAGAATCTCGCTCTTGAGCCGATCCAGCACCGACTGCTTGTCGGTCTTTTCCAGGATGCTCGAGACCACCTGCTTCGGCGATTGATCTCCCCAGCTAGCGCCGTGCTGGAAGTAATACCGCGCCGCCTGCCCGACGATGTAGGACCCAAACCCGGCCGCCGCGCCTTGCGGCGCGTGCGTCACGATCGTCCCCAGGCCGCCGGTAAGCATTTTGAAACCCGAGGAAAACCAACTAACCACCGCCTCGAAGACG
>DASVCM010000127.1:0-6316 GCA_036381635.1 Lacipirellula sp. | reverse complement strand
CTGCACCCCAGGAAACTGATGGCTCATGCTCTGCCCATGCGGCACGGCCACCGTGTAGGCGCCGGCGGCCACCGCCGCCTGGCAGCCAATCTGGCTGTCTTCGAGCACCATCATTTCCGACGCCGTCAGTCCGTGGCGCTTGGCCGCGAGCAGGTAAACATCCGGCTCCGGCTTGCCGTGTTCGATGTCCTCGCTGGTCAGCACGAAGTCGAACCGCGGCGCCAGCTCGAACACGCCGAGCACCGTCTCGACAAACGCCCGACCGCTGCTGGTGGCAATTCCTTTGGGCACGTCGGCCGCCTCCAGCGCCGCGAGCAACTCAAGCAGACCCGGCATCGGCGCCAGTCGCCCTGGCAAGATGCCGCCAAAGATCTCCGCCGTCTCCGCCGCCAGTTGCTCCGGCGTCGCGTCGAGCTGGTGATGCTCGATCATCAGCGCCAGCGCGATGTTCGACTTGCGCCCCATCATCTTGTCGAGCAGTTCGCCCGTCATCTGCTTGCCGCGCCGCGACAGCAGCGTCCCGCCCACTTCCTGGTACAGCTCCTCGGTGTTGAACATCAGGCCGTCCAGATCAAACGTAACGGCGCGAATCGGTGATTGAGGCGGTTGGAACGTCATCGTTCGCAAAACAACTCCGGTTCATCGTCCTGAAGGCAGCCCCGGCCTCTGGCCGGGGGTCGGTCTCCACTCCGCAGACCGTAGCCCCAACGCCACGCTACCCCCGGGCAAAGCCCGGGGCTGCATGATCAACTGCTCAGCGCGCCACGCTCGGCAATCCGCAGCAACCGCCCGCGCAGCTCCCCGAGCATAACCGCCGTCGCCCCCCATGCCGAGCGGCCCTCGACCAGCAGTTGCGGCGCTTTGAACATGATCGGCCCGCGCTGGACCACCAGCGGCGGCGCCGTCGGCGGCGCCAGCAACTGGCGCAGCTCCAGCCGCAGCACGCAGTCCACTTCCGCCGGCTGCGGTTCCCAGGCAGGCCAGTGGTCGAGCGCCGCCACGCACGGCGTCACTAGTGCGTTGCTCGCATACACAAACAGCGGCGACAACTCCCCCAGCCACTGCAGCCGCGGACGCAGCCCCAACTCCTCTTGAATCTCGCGCGCGGCGGCGTCGCACGGCGATTCGCCTTCGTCGACGAGGCCGCCCGGAAAGCTGACCTGCCCGCCGTGCCGCGACAGTCCCATATGCCGAACGGTCAGCGGCAACGACCAACCCGCATCCTCCCAACATAGCACGACAGCGACCGCCGCCTCGCGCGTGTCGCAGCACGGCGGTCCCGCGTGCCGGCCATAACTCAATTCCGGCGCGAACTCGCCTCCCCAGCGAGCCTCAGCCGCGTTCGCCAGATCAGCGGCGAGCAGTTCCGGCAGGGCAGGGGAGTGCCAGAGGGGCGGATTCATGGCGTCGATTCAGTGGCCGCGACTTCAACGCGGTAAACGGTGTAATAGCTGCCGAGCGCATCGTCGCCGCGCGGATAAACGACCGGCAGATCGAGCGGCGGATACGCTCGAGCCATCACATGCGTCGCGCCGTACTCTTTCGCCAGCTCCCGAACACGATCGGCGCCCAACAGGTCCGGCAAGCTCAGCGTCGTCGGCTCGCCGTCGACGCCCTCAACGGTCGGAAACACTTCCATGAGACGCTGACGCCACTCGACGACGCTCGCCGCATCCTGCGGAACGTCTTTGTAGTTGGCCACGTCGGCCCGCGAGGCGTACCACTTGAACGTGTACCCCGACCGCGGAATCAAAAACACGGCGTCCGACGGCGTGTTCTCGGCAATCCAGCGGCAGGCGTCCTGCCAATCTCGATAGCGCACCGTACGGGCCAGAGCCGGCGGGCGCGGGTCATTTAGGCGGTCCAGTGCAATCGATCCCAAAAACCAACCGGACGCAACGATCGGAATCGCCGCCGCGGCGACCGAACGCCACGTAACTTGGCGCAACAGCGAAACAACCAGGTACGTCGCCGCCAACGCTGTCGCCATCGACACGGCGACGTCCGCCTGGCGGAACCAGTAGTACCGTAAGATCTTGGCAGCAGTGAGCGGGTGATCAGCGAGCGACGCTTCAATCAGCAGCCCAACGACGTTGCACGCCAACGCGAACGCTGCGAACCGCAGGATGCGATTCAACTGGGAGGGCGAGGCTCCCGCCGAGCCGTGCGTGCGTGCAATAACCCGCCACAACCCCACGAAGCCCGCGATGAGCAACCCAAACCGCACCGCACGCATCCGCAGCTCCGCCGCCGGCAACGACAATGGCGCCAAGTGATGCGGCAATCGATCAAACACATAAATCCGCGCCGCTTCCGCCTTCACGTTCGGATCAACGCCGCGCTCTAGCGCCAACGCCGGCAGCAATCCCGGCAACGATAAACAGCCGCCAAGCACCAGGAACGGCAGCATCGACGCGAAGCGAGCTCGGGCCGCCGGCTTCTCCGTCAGCCAAACGAACGTCGCCCCCAGCACGGCCCACGCCCCCACCAGCACATGAAACGCCGCCGCGGCGCCAAACCAAATCCAAGGCGTCTTCCAGTTGCCGTGCGCAATAGCCGCCAGTCCCAGCAACACAAGCCCGTACGCAAAGCACTTCGCCTCTACACCGCCGACCACCCACTCGCCCGCAAAATTGGCCAGCTCAATCAGCATCACCCACAGCGCCGCACTCAGCGCCGCCGCCCAGGCGGCTGGCGTCACCGCATGCGACAGCCGCTGCCAGGCAAACGCAAGAAGCGCCCACGCCGCCACCCGCCCAATCCAAGCCGTCGCCGGCAGCGAAACCATCCGCGTGAGCCAGCCGAACGTCCAGTAAAAGACTAGATGCGGATCAGCCGAATCGAGAAACAAATCGCCCGGCGCGTACGATGCGTCCCAGTAGTGCTTCGCCTTCGTCAGATAGTGGGCTTCATTAACATGCGGCGCCGGCGCCCCGCCGACGATGAAGAAGATCAAAAAGATCAGCGCCCCTTCGAACGCCCGCCGCCACCGCAAGTTCATGTCATCACCCCGCGCGTCCGGGCCGTCTTAACCCCGGCGCGCGTCAAACTAAGCCAAGAAGATGCAACCCCCCGCCACTCTCGCTATGCTAACACTTGGCCACATTGACGCGAAACCAGATTCGGAGCAACGCATGAAGTCGATCGCCCTCTGCCTCGTCGCTTGCCTCGCGGTTCTCCCGCACGCCGACGGGCAACTCGCCGCCGCCGAGCAGCCCAACATCATCCTCATCGTCGGCGACGACATGGGCTACGCCGATCTCGGCGTCCACGGCTGCCAGGACATTCCCACCCCTCACATCGACGCCCTCGCCGCGTCGGGCGTCCGCTTCACCAACGGCTACGTCTCCGGACCCTACTGCTCGCCGACGCGGGCCGGCTTGCTCACCGGCCGCTACCAGACGCGATTCGGCCATGAATTCAACTGCGGCGGCCGAGAAGGCTCGGACACCGGCCTGCCGCTATCGGAAAAGACGCTCGCAGATCGCCTTAAGGCGGCCGGCTACCACACCGCGATGGTCGGCAAGTGGCATCTCGGCAACGGCGACAAGTTTCATCCGCTCAGCCGAGGCTTCGACGAGTTTTTCGGGTTCCTCGGCGGCGCTCACTCATACTTCCCCGGCGACGGCGCGCCGATCCTCCGCGGCCGCGCTTCCGTGGACGAGCAAGCGTACCTCACCGACGCCTTCACCCGCGAGGCGGTCGAGTTCATCAACCGTCAGAAAGATGGCAACAAGCCGTTCTTCATGTATCTCACCTACAACGCCGTCCACACGCCGATGCATGCCGACGACCCGCGGCTGGAAAAGTTCGCCGCGATTAAGGACAAGAAGCGGCGAACGTACGTCGCGATGATGTCGGCGATGGACGACGGCGTCGGCGCCGTCATGAAGAAACTCCAGGAGACGGGCCTCGCCGAAAACACGCTCGTCGCGTTCATCAGCGACAACGGCGGCCCGACCATGCGCGGCGTGACCGTCAACGGCGCCGACAACGCCCCCTTGCGCGGCTCGAAGCGGACCACGCTGGAAGGCGGAGTACGCGTGCCGTTCTTCGTCGCCTGGCCGGGACGCATTTCACCGGGGCAGGTGTATGAACTGCCGGTGATTCAACTCGACTTATTCAGTACGGCGATTGCAGCGGCGGGCGTCGCCCCGCAAGAAGATTGGAACGTCGAAGGCGTCGATCTGACGCCGCATCTCAGCGGCGCCAAGACCGAGCCGCCCCACGACGCCCTGTACTGGCGCTTTGGCCAGCAGATGGCCATCCGCAAGGGCGACTGGAAGCTGGTGGCCTACGACCCAGCAGTCGAAGGCGGCAAAGGCAAGGCCACGCCGCAGAAACTCTACAATCTTGCCGAAGATATAGGCGAGGAGCGGAACCTGATCGCCGAGCACCCCGAGAAGGCTCGCGAGCTGCAGGCGGCCTGGGACGAGTGGAACAAGCAAAACGTCCCGCCCAAATGGGGCGGCCGCAGCGGCAAACGCACCGCTCGCCGAGCGCGAGCCGGTTGAGCAACGGGTGCCACTGCTGGCTCGTCCAGCAGTGCCAAGCTGGTACACGGCGCCCACTGCTGGACCAGCCAGCAGTGGCACACAAAGGCCGGTTACTCTTCGTCCTCGCCCTCAAGATCCTCAAAGACCGCCACCGAGTGCGTCACCCATACGCCCTCCTCCTGGCGGGTTTCGCTCCACGCGCCGCGGAAGCATTTGAGGATATCCAGGCCCGTCTCCACCTGGCTCCAAATCTCGCCGACCTGCGACGGATCGTCCTCAGGATCTTGCGAGAGCTGATCCTCTTGGACCGCGTTGGCGCGAATCGCGTAGTGCACCCACGGCGCCGCCGCATCGATTAGCGCCGCAAAGTGAACCCCCGCGACGATCGCCCGCGGCTCGCCGCCCAGCTCCTCGCTCACGTGCTCAATCGGCTTTTCAGCCAGCACCCGCTCGGCCAGCGCCGGCGACGTGCCAAAGATCGCATAGTCCTCGCTTAGCCCGATGCACAGCGCAAGCTGCTCATCCAGCTCCGCTTCCTCGAACCGCCAGCTATAGACCGCGCCGTCGGACGTTTCCTGTTTCTCTGGGTCTGGGATCTCGTAGCCCTCGGGGATCGATTCCGGATCGGCCTCGCGGATGGCGTCCACCAGATCGTTGAGGATCGACTTATATTCCCGCAACGCCGTCTTGAACTCTTCAGCGTCACTCACGCCCATCACTACGCCCAGCTCCAGCATCGGCAGCTCGTGGAACGACTCGGGCATCTCCGCTTGCCACTGCTTGCTCGTGATGTCGGCGTCGATTACCAATGCCGACTGTCCGTCGGCGAGCGCCGGCACAAGGTGCTCGCGCGTCGCCTCGTCGAACCGTCCCAAGAGCGGCCGGGCAATCTCCAGCACCTGCTCCGCCTCTTCGCGGTCGTCTTCGTCCATCTGCTCCAGGGCAAAGTCTTCAAAATAGCCGATCGCCTTGCCGACCCACTTGGCCAGGGTCTCATAATCCTCCGGATGGCTCTCCCCGCGGGCGGCGACGGCCACCAGCGGCGAACCTCCGACGTGACTAATAATCTCCAGCGGCTTAGTCGCGTCGAGCCGCGGTTGCTGGGCCCAACTGTACTTGTACGTCTCGAAACCGCGGTCAGTCATCAGCGTGCAGCCGACCATGGCGCCCGGCTTGGGAATGAACGGCTTGAGGTCCTCGGCCAACGCCGGCAGATCCTCGCTGATTCGCTCTTTGAGCTCCGCAGGTACTTCCTCCGACTCCTCGAGCGACTCGTTGATCATCGCCGCGAATGCGTCGAGGTCTTCGCCCGTCGCGTACTGCTGGGCCACCAGCTTCTCGCTCGCGTACTGCACGGAGACGACGTTGCCGTCGAGGTGCGGCGTGATCCACGCGAACTTGTCGTTGTCGCGCAGCAGGTCGCCGTCGCCGAGCTTCGCCAAATGCTCCGTCGAGGCCCCCACCGCCACGAGCACGTAGCCGTTCCACTCGCCGACCGCGATCGCCAGCTCCTTCGCGGAGATAATCTCCTTGAGGTTCTCGTAAGTCTCCTCATCGAGCGGCATATCCTCCGGGGCTTCCTCGCCCCAGGGAATCATCGACCCGTCGAGCTTCAGCACCAGAAACTCGCTCTCGCCGATCTCTTCCCACTCCGCCTGCCGATCGACGTCCGCCTGCTGCAGCGCGAGGTTCGCAAACACCTCCAGCCGTTTGAGCTGGGTGGCCACCGCCTCGGTATCTTCGACCTTGAACGCCAGCACGACATCCGGCGCGTCGAGCATCGCCGGGTCTTCCTCGATCGCCGCGGCGATCATCTGCAC
>DASVCM010000126.1:0-8651 GCA_036381635.1 Lacipirellula sp. | reverse complement strand
GCTGACGATCACCGCCTCTCTCGGCACGGTCCAGTACGCCGACGGCGCGTGGACCTGGTCGTACGCGGCGGCCGATGGCCCGGCAGGCCCGCAGACGGTGACCATTACCGCGAACGACGGTGACGGCGGAGTCACTGTCGCGACGTTCGATGTGACGGTAACCAACGTCGCGCCGACGCTCACGATTAGCGGCGCTGACAGCGGCGTTGAAGGCGCGTCCTACACGCTGAACCTTGCCGCGAGCGACCCGGGCGCCGACACGATCGCCCAATGGGTGGTCAATTGGGGCGACGGCATTGTTGAAACCGTCGCCGGCAATCCGTCGAGCGTCGCGCACGCCTACGCCGACGGTTCGGACAGCTATACGATTTCGGCCTCCGCCGCCGATGAAGACGGCGCGTACGACGCTAACACCCTCGTAGTAGCTATCGCGAACGTCGCGCCGACCGTCGCCGTAAGCGGCAATGCCGCGGTCAACGAAGGCGCCGCATACACGCTCAATCTCTCGGCGACCGATCCGGGCGCCGACACAGTGTTCGAGTGGCTCATCAACTGGGGCGATGGAACCGTTGAGACGATCGCCGGCAATCCGGCGTCGACGACGCACGCCTATGCCGACGGCGACAACGTCTATTCCATTTCGGCGACCGCCCAGGATGAGGACGGCCAGTACACGGCTGCCGCAATCGGCGTCGCGGTTGAAAACGTGGCTCCCACCCTCGTGATCAGCGGAAATTCGACCGTGAATGAGGCGGCCGCCTATTCGCTCAACTTGGCGGCCAGCGACCCGGGCCTCGACGCGATCATCGACTGGGTAATCGACTGGGGCGACGGCTCAACCCCGCAGACGATTACCGGGAATCCGACGAGCACGTCGCATACTTATGCTGACGGCAATGCCGCCCATACGATTGTCGCCACCGCGACCGATGATGACGGCTCCTATTCGTCCAATTCGCTCGCGGTGACCGTGATGAACGTCGATCCCACGGCCGACGCCGGTGGCGGCTACATTACCTTCGACGATACGGCGGTGAAGCTTACCGGAACCGGCAGCGACGTCGCCGGCGCCGAGGACCCGCTCTCGTACGCGTGGGACCTCGATAACAATGGCACGTTCGAAACCGCAGGCGAGACCGTGTACTTTACGCCCGAAGCCTTCGGCATCGTCGGCACGGGCGTCCGGACCGTCAGGCTGCAAGTCACCGACGGCGACGGCGGCGTAGCCGTCGACGAGGCGACGGTGCAAGTCATCGGCGAAGGGACGCTGCTCCTGGACGGAGTCTTGTACGTAGTCGGCGATCGGACTGCCGGCGATCTGGTGTTGCTCACGCAGATCGACGCCGATATCCACGTGCTGGCCACCTACGACAACAACGTTCCGTCCGTCTTTGCCGCGGCCGATGTGGCAGAGGTCGTCGTCCGCACCCGCGGGGGCGCCGACGTCTTCGTGGCTACTTCAAACGTCGTACAACCAATGTCCATCGACGGCGGCGACGGCAACGACTTCCTAAAGGGCGGCGGCGGCGAGAATGTGGTTCTCGGCGGCGACGGCCACGACACGCTCTATGGCTCCGGCGGGTACGATCGACTGCTCGGCGGCCTGGGAGACGACGACCTGCTCGGCTTCGGCGGCGACGACGTGCTGGTCGGCGGCGGCGGACGCGATATCGTCAACGGCGGCGATGGCCGCGACCTGCTCATCGGCGGCTGCAACGAGGACCTGCTGCACGGCGGGACCGCGGAGGACATCCTCATCGGCGGCTACACCTCGCACGACGAAGACCTGGCCGCGCTCGACAGCATCATGGCGATCTGGGGCTCCGAGGCCAGCTTCGACAGCCGCGTCGCGACGCTCACTGGGACGGACGGGTTACTAGTCGCGGGCAGCACCGTGTTCGACGACGACGCGGCCGATCACATCATCGGCTCGGCCGGTCGCGACCTGGCGTTCGCCGACACCAGCAAGAATTGGGACGGCGTGAAGGACACCGTCTCTCTCTCGCCGGCGCAGGATACGCTGATCGCGCTGAACTAAGCGTCGCCTGCACTTTTGTCGTTTCGCAAACGCCCCGCGAAAAAGCGCGGGGCGTTTTTCATTATATAGCCGAGCCATCCTGGCTCGAGGCGCTATGCTTAGAACAACCCGCCGCGTCCGCCCAGGTCTCCGCAGGCGACTCGCTGTGGCGAGATGGCCGGGCTATTTACGCACGTACCGCCGGAACTCCCAACCGCCGTGATCGACGCGCTCGACGACGTCCCACGCCGATTCTTCAAACTCCGGAAAGTAAGCGTCCCCCTCGAACTCGCCCTTCACGATCGACAGATTCATCACATCCACCAGCGCGATCGCCTGCTTGTAAATGGAAGCCCCGCCGTTGACGTACGCCTCGCGGCCGAGGGACTTCGCCTTTTCGACGGCTTCTTCGAGCGAGCCGCAAACGATCGCGCCCTCGAGCGCCTCGCGCGAATGAGATACCACCACCGCGTGCCGGCTTGTTAAGTCTTTGCCGAAGATCTCATAGCTCCGCCGGCCCATGATCACCGTCTGACCGTCGATAATCCGCCGGTAATGCTCATACTCGTCCGGCAGGTCCCACGGCATGCCGTCGTCCTTGGCAATGACGCGATTCTCAGCCACGGCGGCGATCAGCTTTAAGGACATCGTAGTTCCAGAAGTTTGAGAATGTTCGCCGCGACCATCGGCAGATTGCGTCGCGGCAAATGCGGCGCCGCAAGGTTCATCGAGGTAGCCGCCACGGGGCGCGCCGCCCAATAATCCGATTCTATCGGTTCTGCTGGCGACGAGGGCAGGCGTCCGCGAAAGCCGGCAGTGGCATGGCAAAACCCTCCTAAGCCGCTCGCGTGAAAGTCCGGTTCCCCGCCGCATAACCTACGTTTCCGATGATTGAGAAACCCTGCCCGTTACCGCGGCTACTGCCATGCTCGCATCCACACTTGAAGTCGGCGAAGGCGATCTGCTCGGGTCGATCCTCGGAGGCGAGGCGTATCATCCCGCCGAGCCGCAATCGCTCGAGGAGACCGGCCTCAGCCCGGTGCTCATCGAATCGCTGATCCTGAAGTATGTGCTGCAGGTCGGCTCGGCCAGCGGCCGCGAGATCGCCGCGAAGATCTGCCTGCCGTTTCGCATTCTCGAAGACGTGCTGCTGGCCCTTCGCAGCCGCCAGCTCCTGGTCCATAAAGGCCAGTCGCAACTGAGCGACTACTTCTACGCGCTGACCGACACCGGCGCCGACCGCGCTCGCGCGGCCATGCAGGCATGCGCCTACGTCGGTCCTGCGCCGGTATCGCTGGATGACTACATCGTGTCGGTCGAGGCCCAAACCATCCGCGCCGAGGCCGTGCGCCGCCGCGACATGGAAGAAGCCTTCGCCGACGTCTCGATGGATCCCAACACGATGGAGCTTTTGGGGCCCGCGATCAACTCCGGCGCAGGACTGTTCCTCTACGGCTCGCCCGGCAACGGCAAGACGACCATCGCCCGGCGGATTACCCGCTGCTTCGGCCAGCATCTGTGGATTCCGCAGACGCTCTTCGAAGACGGCCAGTTCATCAAGCTCTATGACGCCGCGTTTCACGAAGCGGTGCGCAGCGGAGACTCCGCCTTGCTGAAATCCGCTGGGCATGATCCGCGGTGGATCAAAATTCGCCGGCCCACCGTTGTCGTCGGCGGCGAGCTGACGATGGACAGCCTCGAAATCCGCCACGACTCCGCGACGAACGTCAGCGAAGCCTCGCTACAGATGAAGAGCAACTGCGGCTGCCTGCTGATCGACGACTTCGGCCGGCAGCGAGTGGAGCCGACGGAGCTGCTCAATCGCTGGATCGTGCCGCTGGAGAACCGCCACGACTTCCTTACGCTAGCCACGGGCAAGAAGATTCAGGTCCCGTTCGAGCAGTTGATCATCTTCTCGACGAACCTCGAGCCGAGCGACCTGGCGGACGAAGCGTTCTTGCGCCGCATCCCGTACAAGATTGAAGTCGGCGACCCGTCGATCGACGAGTTCCGCAAGCTGTTTCAAACGGCTTGCCAGGCGACCGGCTGCGCCTATCAGCCGCAGGCGGTCGACTACCTGGTGCAAGCGCACTACAAACCCCACGGCCGCCCGCTCCGCCGCTGCCATGCCCGCGACCTGCTAGCCCAAGCCGCGAACTACTGCACGTTCAACGGCACGCCGATGCAACTCAGCCCGCAACTACTCGACCGCGTCGTGAAGAGCTACTTCACGGTGGTGAGCGGAGGATAGCGAAGAGGAACGACGCCCGTACCCTGTCACGTCGAGGTCCGCCGAGACATCCGACCAGCACCCGTCACGTCGAGGTCCGCCGAGACGTCCGGCATGTGTACCGAACATAAACCCAAAGCGGACCCCTCGGCAGACCTCGGGGTGACAGGCGCAGAAACAGGAACTAGGAACGCACCGTGAACCCACAGGCGGAACAACACGAACTCAGCCTCCCCGGCTATACGCTCTCGACGCGGCTCGGCGCCGGCGGCTACGGCGAGGTATGGCTGGCGCACGCCCCGGGCGGGCTCACCAAGGCGGTGAAGTTCATCTTCGGCTCCTTCCACGAAAAGCGGGCCGAGCACGAACTGAAAGCCCTGCAGCGGATGAAGGACCTGCGGCATCCGTTCCTGCTGTCGCTGGAGCGAATTGAAGTCGTCGACGGCCGGCTGGTCATCGTTACCGAGCTCGCCGAGGGAAGCCTCAAGGACCGGTTCGACGCTTGCCAGCGCGACGGCCTGCGGGGGATCCCGCGCGAAGAACTGCTCCAGTACATGGAAGACGCCGCCGACGCGCTCGACTTTCTGAGCGAAAAACACTCGCTGCAGCACCTCGACGTGAAGCCCGAGAACCTGCTCCTGGTCGCCGGCCACGTGAAGGTCGCTGACTTTGGGCTCGTCAAAGACATCGGCAGCACTCAGGCCTCGATGGTCGGCGGCCTGACGCCCCTCTACTCGGCGCCCGAAGTGTTCCAAGGAAATCCCAGCGCTCGAAGCGATCAATACAGCCTCGCCGTGCTTTACCAGGAAATGCTCACCGGCGTGCTGCCATTCCCCGGCGTCACCGCCGCCGAGCTCACGCTGCAGCACCTCCACGACGACCCCGATATGTCCTCCCTGCCGATCGCCGATCGGTACGTGCTCGCCCGGGCGCTGTCGAAAGATCCGGCCAGCCGCTTCGAGAATTGCAGCGATTTCATCCGCGCGCTCATCGCGGCGCCAAACGACGGCGGATCGTGGGCGGCGCCGCAACCCGAAGACGTCCGTACGACGCCCGGCTTCGACCCGGTCCTGCCGGAACGGCGCGCCGAGCGCCGAGCCGGCCCGGTCACCGAGTTCTTCGACGAAAAGATCGAACAACCGCGCAAAGAACTGTCGGCGTCGATGCTCCTCGACTGGGAGTCGCCGGCTGACATGCCCCCCCGGGCGCTGCCGCCGATTGATCTATCGAACGTAGATTCTACCGCCCGCCCAACGGTCGTCATCGGCATCGGCGGCGCGGCCGCGACCGTGCTGAAGCAATTTCGCACACGGCTGGCCAAGCAATTCGGCGATGAGCCGCTGCCAGCGGTGCAGATGCTGCTGCTCGACAGCGATACGAAAACCATTGCCCAAGCCATGCAGGGCGACGCCCGCACGGCTCTGCAGCCCGAAGAGACGCTCGCGCTCCCCTTGCGCCGGCCGCAGGAGTACCGCGAGCAGTCCGCAAAGCTCATGCGCTGGTTGAGCCGCCGCTGGCTGTACAACATTCCCAAATCATTGCGAACCGAAGGCCTGCGGCCATTGGGCCGCCTCGCGTTCGCCGATCATGCCCGCCAGGCGGTCCAGCGCATTCGCATGGCGATCGCCAAGGCGACCGACGCCGAGTCGGTCGAGACTTCCGCAAAGCAGGCCGGCGTGCCGTTCCAAACCGGCGCCGTCCGTGTGTACGTCGTGGCCTCGATCTCCGGCGGCGCCGGCAGCGGCATGTCGCTCGACGTCGGCTACGCCGTCCGCACCGCGCTGGAGAAGGCCGGCGTCGCCGACGCCGAGATCATCGGCCTGTTCGTCCATGCTTCCGGCCGCGACGCGCGGCAGTGCGACCTCGCCTGCGTGAACACGTATGCGTGGCTCACCGAGTACAATCACTTCCACCAGCCCGGCGGCCAGTTCCCCGGCGACGAGTCGTGCGGCCTGCCGCCGCTGCCGCCCGGCAAGCGTGCGTTCGACAGCGCCTACCTGATCGACGCCGGCGCCGAGTTGCAGACAAGCGACTTCGAAGAGGCCGCCCGCTCGCTGGCCGAGTATGTGTACCTCGACGGCTTCTCGCTGGCGCAGGCGTTCTTCAGCGCCTGTCGAAATGAACAACGGCTCCCGGAATCAGGGACCAACGCCCCCCTGCGAACGCTGCGGCTCCGCCGCGTCGTCGCCGCCGCCGACGCTTCGATTGAAACCGCCGCGGCTCAGATTGCCCGCGAAGTCGTGCTCAAATGGTCGGGCGAGCACCCGCTTCAGCGGTGCGGCGGCCCCAGCGGCACCAGCCAGCTCGTCCAAGGCGCCGCCAAGTTCGTCAGCCATCTGCAACTTCGCCTCGAAGGTCTCGCCTCGAACGTCCGCGGACTGATCGAAGCCCAGTTCGGCGGCGACCAGCAGGCGTTCATCGACAACCTCGTGCAGATGAGCACCCAAGACGGCCCGGCGACCGGCCCCGCCGAGATGGTTCGGATCGTCGACTGCGTGTTCGCCGTGCCGAAGGACCAGCCCGAGGGCCATTACATCCTGCAGCGGCCGCTGGAGGGCATCGTCAGTCCGCTCACCATGCGGCTCGCCGGCGACCTGGCCAAATGGGTGCTGCAAAAACTCGACGATCGGCAGGAACGCCTCGCCGGCGCGCAAGGGGCCGCCCAGTGGCTCGTCGATCATCTGACAAAACTCGAAGTCGATGCAACCAAGCTCTCTGCGGCCCTGCTGAAGCAGATCGCCGCGTGCGCCGAACTGCTGCGCCGGCAATGCTCCGCATCGGGTGCGCCGACCGACGAGGATTGGCAACAGGCGATCAATTACTTCCGCATGCGGACCGATCACCAGGCCGTGCTCGCCTCGGCGCTCATCGCCCGCCGATTGCTCTCCGAGTTGACGACCGTCAGCACGACGATCATGGAGTTCGGCCGGCACGTCAAGCATCTGGCGATGAACATGCCGTCGCCCGATCGTCATGGAGCCAAGTCCGATGCCTTCACGACCGCGGTGAATCACCATCTCGCCGCGCTGGCCGACGCCGTCGATGAGCAAATCCAGGCCGCGTTCATCGCTCACAACGGCGGCTTGTTCCAGACCATCATGGGCAACTCGCGGGTGCGGGCGCAGATGCTTTCGGAACTTTCGAAGCGCGCTCGCCAGGCAGCTGAGCAACTGGCCGCGCAGCCCGACATTGTGCAAACCACGATTGCCGGCCGCAGTAGCGGCGACGCTGCGGAATCAGCCGAACCCTCGCTGCCGCGGCTCCTTCAGCACGGCGGCGCCTATCGCAGCCTCGCCGTGCTGCCGCAGCAGGCCGGCGCCGCCTCCAGCCAGCTCGTCGCCAGCGAGCTGGGCCCCGGCGCCTCGGTGCTGGCCGGCGTCGGCAGCGACATCGTCCTTTGCACCGAAGCCTGGGACCTGCCGCTGGCGTCGGTGGCGGTCGACGTCATTCAAAGCCGCCGCGACTACGCCGACTTTGCCGCTCGCGTCCTGACCCGCAGCGATATCGCCTGGACTCCACTGACTGCCCCAAGGTCATCGTTTGCGCCCGTCGTCGGCGATAACGCCTTCGCCGACGCCATGCCGACGATGACGCAAGTGTTGTAACTGTTGAGATTACGCCTATGTTGGCCACGCCCGTCAAAAAATCTGGTGAAGCCACCTGGCTCCTCAGCGGTCAGTTGACCGCCGATCAGCCAGTGCGCAGCATCCCCGTTTCCAGCTCGCCCTTTCTGGTCGGGCGGCACGGACACGCTGCGCTCACCATACCCAGCGGCACCGTCTCCGGCGTTCACGCGGAACTGCGCGTGGAGAACGGCGAGCTGTACGTAAAGGATCTCGGCAGCACCAACGGCACGTTCGTCAACGGCGCTCGGCTCGACGGCGAGTGCATGCTCAAAAGCGGCGACCTGCTCCAGTTCGCCGAAGTGGTGTTTCGCGTCGGTCTGGACCGCGGCCACGTCGAGGCCCGCACCATCGCCGGCGATTCCTCCGACCGCGCGCTCGCGCTCATTCAGTTCGACAAGCTCATGTCGGAGAAGGCGGTCCTCCCGCACTTCCAGCCGATTGTCGATTATAAAACGGGCGAAACGGCAGGCTACGAAATCCTCGGCCGCAGCCGGCTATTTGGTCTGAACACCCCCCATGCGATGTTCTCCGCCGCGGCGGTGCTCGATCTGGAATCCGAGCTAAGCCGCCTCATGCGCACGCAAGGCATGGAGTACGCCGCATCGATTCCCGGCAACCCGTTGATGTTCGTCAACACTCACCCGGCCGAGCTTGCCGAGCACGGCGTGCTGGAGTTCTCGCTCCGCGAGCTGCGCGAGCTGGCGCCGCAGGCGCGCCTCGTGCTCGAAATCCACGAAGCCGCCGTCACCTGCGTCCGCCAGATGCGCGAGATGCGCTC